>JBBDMI010000006.1:0-26816 GCA_040878395.1 Candidatus Dependentiae bacterium
GCCTAAAACAAAAAAATATGTTTTTTAAAGGATAAAATGTGGGTAATGCATAGGCAAGCTGCGGGTCCATCACGCGAAATCCTTCATAGCCTCATCCTACGACGCACAAGCTTTCTTCGCTAAAAACTTCGAAGGGCTCTACGGCCATTCATCCACGAGATAAACTTCGCAGTTTTCTGGCAACGCAGGATAAAATGACAACAAAACAACAAACATGATTGTTTTTATCATTGTATAAAAAAACAATCATGTTAAAATCAATTTATGTTTATTTTTAGATTCTTTTTTCATGTTAAGGCCTATCAATGCAGCCCATATTAAAAATTCGCAGTCTGTCTAAAGTATATAAAACTTCAAAAAAAACAGTGGTCGCTCTTGATAATGTAAATCTTGATATTTTTGAAGGTGAAATTTTCGGTCTGCTTGGCGTTAACGGTGCAGGCAAAACAACGCTATCATCAATTTTGGCAACCTTACATCCACCAACATCAGGTGATGTACTTTTTCATGATGAATCAATTTATAAAAACTTAAATCATTACCGCAATAACTTAGGATTTTGTCCACAACATCAAAATCTTGATATGGAACTTTCCGTTGAGGAAAATCTCATATTTGCCGGACGCTATTTTTTGTTACCAAAAGAAGAAACAACTAAAAAAACTCATCAATTAATAGCGCAACTTGAATTGGAAAAATATCGACACTTTGCAATCAAAGAACTTTCAGGGGGTAACAAACAACGTGTATTAATTGCACGCGCACTTATTCATAATCCTAAAATTGTCATTTTAGATGAACCAACTGTTGGCCTTGATCCTGACATTCGCCGCAAACTGTGGGATATTATTCGTGATTTAAAAACTCGTGGCATTACCGTTATTTTAACCACACATTATCTTGATGAAGCGGAATATCTTTCCGATCGTGTGTGCATGCTGCACAAAGGAAAGATCATGCTTGTTGAATCATTGCACACCTTAAAACAAAAACATGAACTGAAAAATCTTGAAGAAATTTTCCTACAGTTAACCAAAGAGTACCAAGATGAAATCTCATAATATTAATGTTTTCTTTGCATTGCTGCATCGTGACATATTACTACTCAAACGCAAACTGTGGAGTAAATTAATAGACGGGCTTTTTATGTGTTTTATCATCGTTACGACAACAGGTTATTTACTGCCCGCACTGGGCATGCCTGCAGATATGATTGGGCCGATGTTTGTTAATATTTTTTTCAATATTTTTTTCATGTTCGGTTTCAGCTTAGCTGTTAACATGATAAATGAAATTAAATATAAAGGGCGTCTTTATTATCTCCTGACTTTACCGGTCAATAAATTCTGGGTATTTGCATCATACATAACCACCTTTATGATCGAAGCCACCATTATTATTGCACCGCTACTAATTTTAGGTCTTTTTATACTGCAGAATAAAATAGTTTTTGTGCAACCACACCCTATATTATTTATTTTGATATATCTTGCATCCCTTCTTTTCTTTGGCATATTTATGCTTTTTTTTAGTGTACATTATACATACAACTGGTTTTTAGATAATGTATGGTCGCGCAGATTATCTCCTATGTTCAGTTTTGGATCAACATTTTTTATTTGGCAACAAGCATTCGCTATTACACCATTACTTGCCTACGCAATGCTCTGCAATCCATTAACCTATATATGCGAAGGTTTACGATTTGGTTTTATTGGAGGCAACAAATTTATTAATGGGTGGCTTTGCTTAATTGCAATTGTCAGTTTTACCATGACTACCATGTTCTTTTTAAATACCAGCATAAAAAAACGATTGGATCCGGTATGATAGCACATTTACAAATTTTTTTGGCATTTCTTTGGCGAGATTTTTATGTGTATAGCAAACGAATCTCATTTTATCTGATTAACTATACCGTTCTGTATCCACTTAATTACATTATTACTTTTGGATATTTGGTACCCAAAACTATCATGCATGGCGCAGATAATGCAGATGTATTTATGATCACGCTTTTGTCAGGAAATGTATTGTTAATAATATTAAACATTACATTCAATTTAACTTCAACCTTACTCTACGACCGTGAAACAACCCATTATATTGATTTTCAAATCACACGTTTAGGGCCAAGTTTGATTTTACTTGAGCATATTATATTCAACACACTTTTTGCATTCGTTTTCCTGTCGCCCTTCTTTTTTATTTGTAAAATAATTCTAGGCGAATCTTTTGATACAAACCAAACATCATGGGCATATGTCATTTTGATTACTTTTTTAAGTTGCTTATGCATAGCATCATATACTTTATGTGCAATATGCATTATGAAAAGTACACGACAAATTAGCAGCCTATGGATTCGAGTAAATATTCCATTATTTGTTTTGGGTGGATTTTGGGTCCCTTGGTTTACTATTTTTCAAGTTTCAAACATTGCCGGTTATATAGTTTTGCTCAATCCATTTATATATGTCACTGAAGGATTGCGCCGTGCAATTACCGGATCGGAACTTTATTTTTCAATACCTACATGCGTTATTGGATTACTCGGATTTTCATTTTTGTTTTATATAACTGCATACTATTCTTTCAATAAAAAAATGGATCCTGTTAGTTAATATGATAATTACTCAATTGACTTCACCTTTATCCAATATTATTAATTAGACAGCTAATCACAGCAGGCGTGTAAAATTCAACATTGCATGTTGAATTTTACACCAAACACAAAAAACAAGTAAATATTGAAATACTTATATCACATGTAACATCAGTATTCATAACTTATTTTGCACATCTTCTTTACTGTGCAAAAAATAATCCAATGACATTTTACCCGGACCGGTAAGGAATAACCCAACAAAAACAATCAATAGTGAAAGTGCGTGCGAATAAATTTTAAATCCGTCACCATTATTAAAATGATACAACAATGCAATAATCATCTGAAAAACCAAAATTACTGAAACAATACGTGTTGCAAAACCAAAGACCAAACATAACCCACCAACAAATTCTGCTGCCGCAGCTAAAAATCCCCAGAAAGCCGGTAAAAAAGTTATTCCCAAATGTGACATTTGCGAACCAAGCCAATGCCATTGTTGCACGTCAATTATTTTTCCCCAACCGTGCATAACAAAAATTAAACCGATACCAACACGCAAACATAACAAACCCAGTTCCATACTTTGTACATTTGAAAGTAAAAAGTTAAACATTAATATCTCCTTTTAAATACAATGATAGGTAGCTAATAACAATAAAGCGTTAATCACATATAACGAAGTGCAAATCAAACAGAATGTTTTTACTTTGGTATATAATATATAGGCTAAAAACAAAGAACCTATACAAGCACCAACTGCACCTAAAAATGCCAAACAGGTCAAATGCAGCACTCCCAATACAAGCATTACCGAATAAAACGCAAGCCCAACATAAATATTGGAAATACCAAGTAACTTCCCCCATGGGCTCAAAAACGTTTTGGTACACGATGCTTGATCGGACAAATCACATACAGCCTTATACGTATGATCAATCTGCAATTGACGTTCAACATAAAAACCGTACAAACAAACTCCCAAACCTGCAACTGATAAAACCACCACTGATAACAACATCTACTGACTCCTTTTTTTTAATAAAAATAACTTCTTTTATCTTTAGCAGTCTCAAAAAATCAATACAAGATTATATGATCATCCCACTCGACGCTCATATGATTTCATGCTACCATAGGAGTAAAGTGGAATTCGTTACGCAAAGGAAAAATCATGGGAAAAATTCTCTTATTTTATAACTATACACAATTTGAATGCCCCAAACGCATACTCAAATGGCAACGTCAAATTTGTGACAATTTAGGCCTTACCGGACGCATAATTATCGCAAAAGAAGGAATAAACGGAACCGTTGGCGGATCTGATGAATCTTGCGAACGCTATAAACATATTATGCTTAATCATCCACAATTACAAAATACTGATTTCAAAGAAAGTCCCGGCGACGCTGAATGCTTCCCTCGCATGCGCATTGTAATCAAAGATGAAATTGTACATCTTGGTGCAAAAGATGCAGCCAACATTGAAAATACCGGCGTACATTTAACACCGGACCAAACCCATGAATTACTGAAAAACAAACCTGAAGATTTAATCATTCTAGATACACGTAATAAATACGAAGCTGAAATCGGTGCCTTCAAAGATGCAATAATTCCTGATTTAAAACATTTTAGAGAATTTCCTGAATACATTGATCAACATCTTGATGAATTCAAAGACAAACAAGTGTTAATGTATTGTACAGGTGGTATTCGATGTGAACGCGCAACGGCATACCTCAAAGAAAAAAATGTCGCAAAAGAAGTATATCAAATTGAAGGCGGCATTCATCGCTATGCTGAAAAACATCCTGATGGATTCTTTCGAGGGAAAAACTATGTCTTTGATGGACGTATTGCGGCAAAAATAAATGATGATATTTTAGGCACATGCTTACTTTGCAATAAACCATGTGATGATTATACTAATTGCTATAATGTTACCTGTAATAAACATTTTATTGGCTGCAATGCATGTATTTCTGCATATGAAAATTGCTGTAGCACACAATGCCATGAATTACTTGCTTCCGGAAAAGTCAATTGTCGCAAGAAGCCACTTAAAAAAGTTATGCAAAGTGCATGCTCATTGTAATGTTTTAGAACAATATAAATATATCTACCTATAATCTATACATCATATAAAGCAACTATCCTTAGAATGCATAATTTTCATTATTTTAAAACCAAAATAATGAAAATTTTAATTAGTGGATCCCTGCCTTCGCAGGGATGACAAAGGGCGCAGGGACGACAAAAGGAGCGCTGAGGCAACACAGAAAGAATTGAAATGGCAAAGAAAGAATTGAAATTGCAAATAGAGCACAGGGATGACAAAGGGGCATTTAACTCGTAATAAACCACACTACATAATTTTTTAAATAACTATAATTTCAAAAGATGCCTAATACATAAACTTATTGCGTAAGATAATGTAATATAGATACTATCCTTGCCATCAATCATGGTATCTATGTTAGCAACTATGCATAAACTTGATTCTGAACACCCTTCCTTGCAATCACCACAAAGTGCAGTCATTACACGTTGTAATCATCACACGCTCTTTGTCATCCCTACACCCTCTTTGTCATCCCTACATCCTCTTTGTCATCCCTGCGCCCTTTGTCATCCCTGCGAAGGCAGGGATCCACTAACTCATGTTTTTCCTTATTTTTAAACGGAGCCTCCATAATCCATGAAGCAAATTAAAAAAAAACTGACTCACCATCCATCAATAATAAACAACAACTTAATCCAGAAAAACATACCACTCCATAACAAAAATTGGTTCGCAACCGGTGGCAATGCTGCATTTTTTGTATCACCTGAAAACAAGAGCGAATTTCAAGAAGCTTTATTATATGCACAGCAACATGACCTCCCCATTACACTCCTTGGTCAAGGTGCCAATGTTTTAATCAGTGACACCGGGATAAACGGACTCGTCATCAAACCACAACTCAATGAAATACTCATTCATGAAAATGGCTGTGTAACTGCCGGTGCCGGTGTTGTTATGCAAGATTTAATTGATCATTGCTTAAACAACAACATCATCGGCCTGGAAGAATTCAGCGGTATTCCCGGCACTGTCGGAGGCTCAGTTTTTATTAACTTACATTATTTTTCATTCTTGCTTTCCCAATTTTTAGTTTCAGCACATGTCATACACAAACATACCGGTGAGATTCATGAAGTTACCAATGATTGGTTTCAGTTTGGTTATAACAATTCAAGACTTCATCATGAACCATACTATTTAGTCGATGCCACATTTGCATTAACATCAACCAATGAGATACAAACCGCATTTGCAAAAGGCCGAGCACAAGAAATCATTCGTCATCGCACAACGCGTTATCCGAACAAAAACACATGCGGCAGTTTTTTCCGTAATTTCTACCCTGATGAAGTCACTATCGAAAGTAATAACAAAAAAATGATCTATGTTGCCTATTACCTTGATAAAATCGGCGTCAAAGGAGAACTGAAAAAAGGTGATGCAATGGTTTCATGGCAACATGCAAATATGCTGGTCAATTGCGGTAATGCAACAACGAACGATATCATTCAATTGGCACGCGAAATGCAACTATTAGTAAAAGAACATTTTAACATTATTCCTCAGCCGGAATGCCGTCTGCTCGGATTTGATGAACATCCATTACTTTAAATCTGTTTTTTATCTATTTTTTACGCCTCTTGTAAATCTTTATCAAGCAAATAAAGTGTTAAAAAAAATATACGATCAACATCATAATAATTATTTTTTTTATCATCTTTATCATATCCACCTCCGACAAATGATTGTGAAACTTTAGGCTTATCTGTAAGATTCACCGCCATTTTCTGTATATACTTATGCAGCATGGCATACACTTTCATATCTGTTGGATCAGCTTCATATAATACCCACGCATCAGTCAATTGCATAAACGCCTTGAGTGCATGCGCACTTTTTTCATGCTCTTTATCCCAATGTTGCATCTCTTTTTGTGGCTGTTTTAAACTATTTTCATATTTTTTTGCTTCATATAAAGCATTTTGCGCATCAATACGTTTTTTATCAAGGGTACTCAAAGCATTATAATCTATAGATTCAGCCTGCTTTAATGCTTCATTAGCTTTGGACTCTACAAAATGCTCTTCTGCTAATATATGATGCGCACTTTTCTCTAATCTCTGTTTGAGCACACTGAAACTTTCATTAATAAATTGTTGAGCCTCTTCTCGTTGCTGATCAGAAAATACACCATCAGTATCAGCCGCATAAAACAAACTTGACCAAAAAATAATCAACAAAAAAGCGATAACTTCCATAAACCTTCCAGTTTTTTATAAAGACAGCATGCGTCTTTAACTATAGGATAGGGAAGTTATCGCCGACGAATCAATGTTTTATATAATACAACCACAAAGTTATTGTCGAGCCAAATAATCCATTTTTGAAACAATAATGGTAAATGCCAAAAATGATTGTCGTACTCTTGCCAAGTACTGCATTTTATCTAATGATCCACTGCCCATATTTTCATCAATTTCATGCAATTTTGGAGGGAACTCCAATGTACATTCTGCACCGCCAATAAAATGCTGCAGTGCTGTCTTTAGCAAATCAAGATATGCAACGGTAGTATCAACACTTTTATATTCAACAAAATTATCCCATAAATTTCCCTGACATAAATGCATAATCAACTGACCTGCAACTTCAGCATCAGCCTCATCAATCGTTAATAGTATTTTTTTTAGATCTTCCAGTTGCGAATGAGCGCTTCTGTCATGTTGCCAATTTTCAATCTGTTCATCAAAAATTGCACGCCAACAACGATCAATTTCCCAAAGATTTTCTGAAGTTAACTGAAAAGCTTGTAAGCTGGCCATGCTTAAAAGCAACATGCATGATAATGTATATGATCGTATCATAAGAACTCCTTTTTATGTGATACAATAGAACAAATACTGTCAATGTGCTATATTCTAACAATCATAATCATAAAATGGAACTCACCATATGAACGAACTTATTTTTATTGCGCAAGCATTATTAATCAGCGGAACTTTGTTGATTGCATTACGCATGGGCAAACAAGCATTAATCACCTTTGTCGCAATGCAGACTATCTTTGCAAATCTTTTTGTATTAAAACAGATATGCTTATGTAGCTTTGATGCTACTGCAAGTGACGCATATGCAATTGGTGGATTATTGGGATTGAATCTATTACAAGAATATTATGGAAAAGAAGATACAAAATGCGCCATTTGGATCAGTTTTTTTATTGCCATTGTGTTTGCAATCGTATCACAACTGCATCTGCTTTATATTCCTCTTGCAAGCGACATGACCCAATCAGCTTATTGTGCAATTTTATCAGCAACTCCGCGCATCGTTGGCGCCTCATTAATCACTTATTTGATTGTACAATATTTTGATGCCACACTTTATGGCTACTTAAAAAAACATATGCATCAACGATTTTATATCATGCGCAATTATATTTCAGTCTCAATCAGTCAATTACTCGATACTATTTTATTCAGTTTTTTGGGATTATACGGCATTGTAGAAAATGTGTGGCACATTATTTTAGTCAGTTATGTTATTAAGCTAGCTATTGTTGGACTGGCAACACCATTTTTGATTTTTGCACGATGGATAAAGAAATAGAAAAGAGCCGAAATAAACCGACTCTTTTTATTTAACTTACAATTTATTGCTATGCTCTTTTAGGTCAGTGGCTCTATTCACCTTATAAGCACTTTTAGTTAATTCACCAGATCCAGGGCGTATTCTATTAGCTTCTCGCTCTCTTCTCGCTTCTCGCTCTCTTCGCATTCTAGCGGCATTATCTCTTATTTCTTGTCGAAGATCAGCATCACCACAAAACTTAAAAATACCCGCTCCAGGATAAAGAGCCGACGAGACCCTTAATAAACTAAAAAGCTCACCATCCAGTTTTGATGAACAACCCACATTAATCCCTGCTAGTAATGAAGCTAATAAAGCCTTCACAGAAACTTCCTCAGAAGGATAACGATTTAGATGCATAGCTAGCAAACAAAAAGTTTTGCACATGAACAATCCGTGAGCACACATTTCGATAGCTAACCCAGGATCTTGTGAAGGTTCTTGCTTTGATAAGATTTGATCTAACCAAAATAGACCTAACGTACTGGAAACAGCACCCGACATCCACAGATTTTTCCAATTAACCGGCTGCGCATCTCTATTTGCAGATCGAATTTCATTTAAGGTATAACATGCTGTCGCACCTGCAAGAAAACCACCAGTTATCATTGGATGTGCACCAACTGTATCCTGAACAGATTCATAAGCAGAAACTACACGATCCAGAGGTGTATCATCAAAACTAAAAACTTGCCCAACAAACATACAGCTCATTAAGCTGATCAATATAAAACGTTTCATAAAATTCCTCCTGAAAAACGTTTATTAATAATATACCAATATCACACTATGTGACCACTGAGATCCTCCTGCAATTCAATCAAATCGCAAGAAAAATCGTTACATAAACCAGCTTGCCTCAAAAAAAAATAAATGTCAAATTAGAATTATAAAACATATTTGAACCATCTAAATGTTTTCATATAGAAAATAGCGCTTTTCAGGGAAGCATAAAACGACCTAAAACCTATTTAATCAGTTTTTTTGTACAAATCGACTAGTTGACTATATAAACTGTACACATTTTTTAGATTTTTTATGCTTGTGAACGTACAAAAAAGAGCCGGCATGAAACCGACTCTTTTTTATTACTCTGTTCTTAATTACAGATATCTGTAAAGCATATGCTTATGTTATTAGCTGCTGGTTTTATCAACAGATGTATCTGAACGATTCTTATACCAATCGTATAACAAATAAGCAATAAACCCTATCCCTAATCCGGCACATGTTCCCATTGCAGTGTCTCTCCAAAATTTTTCTGAAGCAAACATACGCGGAAAAGTATTACTTAAAGTGTAGCCACCATACTGTGTCTTGTCTATTGCCTCAAGAACACCTGCCAATAGAGAAGCTGTAGCACCAACCTGTGCACCTCTTAAACTCCACTGAACAGGTTTTTTAGAAACAAGCTTGTTTGCATTGTGCTTCCATCCTGCATTATCAGAACCTTCAGCAACCACTGCTGAGTTATCTTCCGACTCAACAGGCTCATCAATACAAAAAGCCTGACCAACAAACATACAGCTCATTAAGCTGATCAACATAAAACGTTTCATAAAATTCCTCCTGAAAACGTTTATTAATAATATACCAATAATTACCCTATGCAATCATTGAGATTCTCCTGTAATTGACTCAAATCGCAAGAAAAATCGTTACATAAACCAGCGTGCCGCCAAAAAAAAAAAAGTCAAATTTGAATGGTAAAAACATATTAAAACAGCTAAATGTTTTCATATAGAAATCAAGCTTGCCTATTTGGTCGATTATTGTACACTTTTAGGTATGAACTACTTTACATATGAATTAATTCACCAATCATCAAAATCTCGTGCCCGTGTTGGCCGCATACACACACCACATGGCATTATAGATACACCAAACTTTGTAGCTGTAGGCACCAATGGCACGCTCAAAGCACTTGATAGCAAAATGGCTGAAGATATCGGCTTACAATTAATGTTTTGCAATACGTATCATTTAATGTTGCAACCGGGAACCGAAACGGTAAAAAAAGCCGGTGGACTACACAAATTTATTAATCGCAACAAACCAATCATTACCGATTCAGGTGGCTTTCAGGTTTTCAGTTTAGCTTATGGCACGGTGAAAGATGAACTGAAATCAAAAGGTAAAAAAAAGTCCGATAATGGCGTGCTTAAAATATCTGAAGAAGGTGTACTGTTCCGTTCATATCGCAATGGTGACAAAATTTTATTAACACCTGAAACATCAATACAAGCGCAAAAAGATCTAGGCGCAGACATTATTATTCCATTTGATGAACTGCCACCCTATCACATTGATCCTCAAGCATTACGCAATTCACTTGATCGCACACATCGTTGGGAAAAGCGTTCACTTGATTATCATTTAAAAAATCCACAACAACAGGCTATGTATTCAGTCATTCATGGCGGTATTGATCCGGCTATGCGTAAAGAAAGTTGCGAATACTTAACCGCTTTACCATTTGATGGACACGCAATTGGCGGTTCGCTGGGCAAAAATCATGCACAAATGTTTGAAATGCTCTCTTATGTTACACCTATGTTGCCAATTGAGAAGCCAAATCATTTACTCGGTATTGGTGACTTGACCTCACTTGAACCGTGTATTAAATTGGGCATCGATACATTCGATAGTTCACATCCTACTCGTTGTGCACGTCATGGATTATTGTTCAGCTTTAATGGTATGATTAAAATTATGAACTCTGCACAAAAACAGAATATGTTAGCGCCCGATCCTCAATGCGCTTGTTATACTTGTACACATTATTCAATGGCATACTTACATCATCTGTTTAAAGCAAAAGAGATGACCGGTTACACACTAGCAACTATTCACAACCTTTGTTTCATGGTCAAGTTGATGGAACAATTCAGGCAGCGCATTCTAAATGATGAATTATAACAATCTTGATAGCATTGCCTCCTAATCAGCATATATGATAATGTTAAGATCAAATGGAGGATCTTAATGTGCGCAAAACATGCTTTTTTGTATTTTTCAGTAATATACTATTATACGCTCGTATAGAAGAAAACAAGCTATTTCGTAATAGCAAAACAGTTCCCATCATAACACGCTTTGATCAACAACCGGCATATAGCAGCAATGTCTCATTTAAAAAGCCATACTCAATATGGGATTTTGATAAAATTATTTCATCATATAATTTCAATGGTTTTAAAAAAAATCAAAACAAAAATAACGTCACAATAAAACATACAATCGACATAGAAAAAAAGAAAGTCGTCTACACTTTAGCTTTTCGATATTGATACCCCCACAAAGCTATGCTCATTTTTGCTTTTGCATATTAATAGCACGCATAGTACACTTTAAAAGTTATTAATTTTTTTTAAAATCCAATAGGATTAGCTATGAAAAAAATATTACTCCTTTTAATAGTACCTTTTTTAATTAATGCTGCTGAAGAAAATATAATCAAAAATGCTACTTACTTTAAAATTCATATGCCCGAAAGAACATTAATACATGTTGCCCTCGGCTATCGCACAACCAAATATGACGCTGACAGAGTTCATGAAGATATTAAACCGCTTTTACAAAGCAACCGAAGCTGCGTCAGTTTTTATGACCGGCAATGGAACATCATACAAACAAATGAATTAAATCCTGATCATATTCAGGCCTCTCAGCTCATAGAAAAATATCAACAAAACTTAGATCCTGAATCTCGACCAGAGGCCACTTATGCACGTATAACGAGCTCTATAAAATTAGGAAAAAGTTTGATTGCATTTGATGCATGGGACAAACCATTATGCACAGTTTCTTATCAAGGAAAGCCAAAATTAAAAGAAATAAAACAACGATTAAATCAGATAGTAGATACAACCAAACTAACATCTTTTGAAAACAAATTTGATAAACAAAAAAAAACAAACTGTGTTATACAATAAAAAAAAGAAACTATGAAAACAATAACCTCTCGTCAAAATCCTGAGATAAAGCTGGTCGACAATTTAAAAAAAGCTAAAAACCGTAAAGAACAAAATAAATTTATTGCTGAAGGCGCCAGAACTGTTCAAACATTACTTGATCTCTATGAACCGGTTCAACTGTATCTGACACAAAAAACATTTGATAACAATCACTTTGATATTGCGCGAGAACTGATCTCAATCGTTTCAGACGAAGTAATGCAAAAAATAAGCACATCAAAAACACCCTCGGGTTTACTATGCGTTTTTAAAATACCCAAAAATCCCACCACGCAATTAACTCCCGGTTTAGTGCTTGCAAACATTACCAATCCAGGCAATATGGGAACTTTAATTCGCACCGCTGCTGCAATGAATATAAAAACTGTTGTTGTTATCGATGGCACAGATGTTTGGAGTCCAAAAGTTATACAATCAACAGCCGGTACATTAGCATTTGTTAATATTTTTGTATTAAGTTGGCACGAACTATTACAACAAAAAAAAGATCTTAAACTGTGTGCGCTCGTTGTGAAAGATGGCCAATCGCCGGAAAAACTTGATTTGCACAATTCTCTTATTGTTGTAGGCAATGAAGCTGATGGAATTCCATCAACATGGATTGATATGTGTGAACAAAAATGCACATTAGCAATGCCGGGAAATACAGAAAGTCTCAATGCAGCAATTGCCGGCTCAATTGTATTATATTTGGCATTCAATATATAAAAAAGGAAAAATCATGAATCAAGTAAAAGAATTTGAAAAATTATCATTAATAGCCGCAATCTTTATCAACCTCAACATTATGGTTGGCGTTGGACTATTTATCAACACCACAGTGCTGGCACACATGGTCGGCGCTGCCGGATTTGTTGCCTATGCAACTTTGGCAATCTTAATTCTCCCTCTCATTTTAAGTATTGCAACACTAGTCAATATCTATCCTTCAGGCGGATTTTATACCTATGCAAAAAACGAGCTTCATCCACTTGCAGGTTTTATCAGCTCATGGAGTTATTTTATCGGCAAACTTGCATCAGCTACCATTATGATTCATGCTTCCATGTTATTACTGCAACAGATTATCCCCATGTTGTCACAGATTAATATTTTTGCGCTTGATATTGGAATGCTCTTTGTTTTTTTAGCACTGAACATGTTGCATTTACAAGCAGGAAAATCGGTGCAAATTGTGTTCTTAATAATGAAACTGATACCCATATTTTTTGTACTATTTAGTGGCCTATTTTTGTTATCTCCCGGCAATTATACGGCATCACAATTTGATTGGTCACAATTTACCGGTACCATCCCACTCGTACTTTTTGCAGCAATTGGATTTGAAGCGACAACCTCATTGAGCAACAACATAAAAAATGCGCGCATAAATGGACCTCGAGCGATATTGATTTCTTATACAATCGTAATGACTATCAACATACTGTATCAATTCTTTTTTTATGGCATTTTAGGATCTGAACTACACACTGCTCCCAGTTTTTTAAATGCGTTTCCTCTCCTGCTTGCTAAATTTTTTGGCAGTAACACAATACTCATCAATAACCTACAAAGCTTATTTAATGTAGCTATTGCCTCATCTGCACTTGGTGGCGCCTTTGGCATTATATTCAGTAACAGTTGGAATCTCCACACTTTAGCGCATAATAATCATATCATACAAGCAAAACAATTCCTTAAGGAAAACAAATGGGGAACTCCTTATGCCTGTATTCTTGCAGAAGGGGCTATTTTCCTTGCTTACCTTTTTGGTACACAAGCACGTCAAATTCCATTACAACAAATTGCTGCCTTTGGATGTAGTATAGCCTATACGTTGAGTGTTTTTTCACTATTGCTTATAGCATTAAAGAATAAAATAAAGACACCGATCTGGATTCCATTGTTTGGATTGCTTAACTGCATATTCTTTTTAATGTCATGTTTATACAGCTTTTACCAAAGCGGTTCGCAATCATTAATCATTTTTGGAACACTCATGCTCATTGGGATAAGCATGTTTATCTATACATCAAAAAAACAGACTAGCGTAATTTAAGCGTCATTAAAGCAAGCAGGCACAGCACAAAGGAGATAATGCCAAAACGAGCAGTTATACGTGACTCAGGCCAACCTAACAGTTCAAAATGATGGTGAATTGGCGCCATACGGAATATTTTCTTGCCAAACAACTTAAATGAAGCGACTTGCATAATAACTGAAATAGTTTCAATAACAAAAAGACCTCCCGCAATTGGCAATAACATCTCCTGCTTGCACACTAATGCAAGATAGGCCAAAGCACTGCCTAAAGCTAATGAACCGACATCGCCCATAAAAATTTGTGCCGGATAGGTATTAAACCATAAGAAACCTAAAGATGCACCTACTAAAATTGCACCAATAACCGCCATTTGATCAGTATGGGTAAATGGAATACATAAGTAATCTGACAAGTATCGATGACCGGCTAAATATGAAATTATTGAAAAAACTGCAAAGTTAGGAATCAATGAACCAATAGCTAATCCATCAAGCCCGTCAGTAAGATTTACTGCATTACTACATCCAACGATTATAAACATAGCCCAAAACAGATACAGAATACCAAGATACACGCATGCGCATTTAAAAAATGGAAAACATACCACAGGATCTACCTGCCCGGTAGCCAACAGCAGTGCCACTACAATCAGCGCAATCAAACATTGCAGACCAAACTTTAGTCGAGCTGAAATCCCTCTATTATATTTAATCTTTTGCCAATCATCCCAAAAACCTATAAGCCCAAATCCACTTATTAACAATAAAAAAAGCCACACCTTTAGATCATATATATTACACCACATCAAGCTATTCAAGCCAATGACAACAATAATAAACAACCCGCCCATGGTGGGCATATTATCTTTTGCTCGGTGCGTTTCGGGAGTAAACTCTCGTGCAGAAGATCTAAAAAACTGTTTTGACTTGCCAATAAACCATCTACCGAACAAAATTGTACTACACAAAGTGGTCAATAATGATGCCATCGAACGAAACGTAACATAATGGATTACGTTCAAAAATGACAAATAGGGTTTTAAAAGCAAAGATAAGTGATAAATCATCGTAAGCCTGATAAAAATAGGTAAAGAGAACGCCTGTGTGAAAAATATTATTCCTAAATAAGCATGCTTAATCATAGGCAAAAGCACCGATTAAATCAATACTTTTGTATACCATTTGACTAAATTTCACATCTACATAAACTGAATAGTATCAACATGAGAGGTTATCGTCATATCAGTTAACATAAGGACTTTATATTATGAAATCAATGTTGTTAAAGCTGCGTACAGCTACTTTTATCTTAGTACTAGGAATAAGCTCATCAATTTATAGTTATAACGACCAAGTGATGATCGAATCTTCAATAAAAGAGGTATTTAGCAAATTTGAAGAGTCTGTAGACCTATTCAAGCAACAGCTCAGTGGCCTTTTGGATCCCAATAGCAATGAAAAGCTCAAATCAACGTGCGCAAAAATCAATACTGCTATAGAGCAAGCCGCAACTATATTTATTGACCCTATTCGACAAGAAGTCCAAGAACTTAATCAAAAAAATCTATCCTACAGTGACTATTGCAAGCTTTTAACTCTATTGCTCAAAGTTGGCGACGAACTTAAAGGGCACTTTGATTTATTGCACAAAACACTCAACAACTCACTACAAGGTAAACCGTCCGCAATTCGTGTTGCAAAAACGCTCAAGCCGGTCGTTGATAAAATCATAGCAAACCAGAACTTCATAGTTATTGATAACTATCTGGAACAAGCCTACAAAATAGCTCTATCATATGACATCACCATTGAAATCAAACCGCAATATCGTAAAATGTTTGATGAAAATGACGCTGATAACACAGTTCACGAAATTCATCTTGCCCAAGCATTTGCTATCATGAGAGAAGCACTGGAAGAACTACGCAAAGAGTGTCAAACAACAACGCTCAGCGCCGGTGAACTACTACGTATAATTCGCAAACGACTATAAAAACTTTTTTTTTGTTTTCCCAATATGGGGAAATGGAGTGTTATATTGATTTTATATAAATCAATTACTTGCTTGGCATATACTAACTCGGTAAACTGGTCCCTGGAAGAATATTCCAGGGACTTCTATATACTCAATTAAATGATTCACGTAGGCAAAAATTAATGATTACAAATAAAACTCACTTCGATGTAATAATTGTTGGTGGCGGCCATGCCGGCATTGAAGCTGCACATGCTGCAGCACGTATGGGATCAAAAACAGCACTGGTAACTTTAGACCTCAACACAATCGGCTCAATGCCTTGTAATCCTGCAATTGGAGGCATTGGAAAAGGACACCTCGTTTTTGAAATAAGCGCAATGGGTGGCTTAATGCCAACACTATGCACAAACACCTACCTGCAGGCGCGCATGCTCAATACACGCAAAGGTCCAGCAGTTCAAGGTCTACGACTACAAATTGATAAACATGCTTATAGTTTATTGAGCCAAAAAACATTAAAAAAACTTGAAAATTTAACGTTAATTGCAGGCACTGTAGATGATATTATTCTAGATAAAAATAATAATGTCGTCGGCCTACAATTGCATGATAAAACAATTTTGCACACACGCGCAATTATCATTACTACCGGTACATTTTTAAATGGTAAAATTCATATCGGTAAACAGCAATATGATGGTGGACGTCGCGGTGAAAAAGCGGTAAAAACATTAGCAGCTTTTTTTAGAAATTCCGGACTCAATATCGGACGATTAAAAACAGGAACACCACCAAGACTATTACATTCAAGCTTGGATTATTCAAAAATGGAATGCCAAGAAGCTGATAACTTAGATTACTTGTTTGAGTTTTATCCACACAAAGTAGATAAAACTCACCCATGCTATATCACACATACTAATGAAAAAACGCATGAAATCATCCGTAAAAATTTAAGCTTATCTGCAATGTATAGCGGAAACATTAAGGGCGTTGGCCCACGTTATTGCCCTTCAGTTGAAGACAAAATTTCACGCTTTGCCGATAAATCATCTCATCATGTGTTTGTTGAACCTGAAGATGCAAACATGACCGAAGTGTACCCCAATGGCATCTCCACCTCACTTCCTGCCAATGTTCAAGAGGAATATATTCGTTCAATTAAAGGGTTTGAGAATGCGATTATAACCAAGCTTGGTTATGCTATTGAATATGACTTTGTATATCCAAATCAACTACAGGCAACATTAGAACTACAAAAAATTCCAGGTCTATATCTGGCAGGACAAATTAACGGAACAACCGGATATGAAGAGGCGGCAGCACAAGGATTAATCGCAGGCATTAATGCTCATTTAAAAATAAACAACAAAGACCCATTCATCCTCGAGCGCACTGAAAGCTATATTGGTGTCATGATTGATGACTTAATCAACATGGGTATCGATGAACCATATCGCATGTTTACTTCACGCGCTGAACGCAGATTGATCCTGCGCCAAGACAATGCATTTTTACGACTAACCGACAAAGCATATAAACTGGGACTGATTACCGAACAGCTATATACCGATTTTTGCAAAGAAAAAGAATCAATTGAAAAAACAATTACATTTTTCAAGTCAAACTTTAAACCGCACGAACTCCTGCAAATTTTTGCTCATGATACTTGTCCAAAAAATGCAATTAAAAAACATGCCGTTGGAACACTCTCAGAACGTGCTGTATTAACTGTTCAAGCAACCTTCATGTATGCACCATATTTAAAACGAGAAGAAAGTGAAATTACTCGCCGAGAACAATATAAAGCTGTGGCCATACCAAAAAGTTTACAAATAGAAAACCTTCCCGGACTTTCAAAAGAACTGCAAGAAAAAATAAAACGTTATAAGCCTGCAACAGTTGCCGATGCTGCACTCATACCTGGTATGACACCGGCAGCAGTCTCTTTATTGATTTTCAGAATCAGAGATCTCAACAGAAAAATGAATAATAGAAACATTAAATAAAATATTTTCTAAAGAAAGGTTACCCTTTTATTTTTTTGGACGACTATGGTATAATTGTAATTATCAGAAAAAGTGCTAATCTGCTACTTATGTTTCTCAACAATACATAATCGTTTTTTAAAGTGGTAGAATATGTATATTATTATAAGAAAATGAAACTGGAGTAAAAAATGGTAAAAATAAATAATTTTTTTGGTTTTATATTGTTATTTGTTATGATTATTCCACAAATGATTGCTCGAACTCATAAAATAGATACTATGATAAAACATGAAAAACAAAACAACAAAAGCACGCGCGAAGTTGAATTCAGAAATGACGTTTGCGATCTTATTGAACTTGATCTCATGAGCCAAAAAGATGGTGATGCTCAATTAGATAAACATGAAAAAGAGTGCATTGAACATTTTCAAGAAACGCCACTTATTCTTCGTGCAGAAGAAAAGGAATATCAAACACGACATGGCGATGAGATTAATGTTGAGACCGGTGAAAGCTGGGAACTCACCCTCAAGCATATCAATAATGAACGCTTACTTTCGCTTGGTACATTTCGAGATTTGGTAACTGAACATTTTATGCCAAAAAAAGATTTCCAAAACTTTTTAGATACCTACATCCTGAACCCCTACAACAAGGCTAAACTGTATGTCTATCGCAAAGTTATGGCACGATTTGCAAAAACAACTTTTACTATCCACACACGCATTGACCCTTCTCATAACAGCATAAATTGCTCTGACATTATCTTGGATATTGATTATCTTGCAGGGCAACAACAACTCGCGATTAATGTTGAACATGAAAACATTCTCAACATGCGTATTACCCTAAAAGAAGCTGCATATAATTACGCTTAATCTGTGAGAGATTGTTCATTATGCATAAACAGCTCTTTGCATACGCATTATTATTCCTAGCGTTCCCCTTAACTATTATAACTATAAGAACGTCATTTATTTCTTCTGATACATTAATGATTCAACAGAAAAAAGATACCGTGACGACTCAAAACAACACTCCTCCTATCAAGGTAACACCTGCCTCTTTATCGGACACCACTGCATCTTTAGACAAAGCCAATAATCAAAAAAATAAAAAAACTACGCGCGTTGTAACGGTCAAAAACAGCATCACAAAAGAAATGATTTCATACTCTAAATGCTTTGCTTCCTACACTCCCGATTTTTCACTTACCATTAATGATCAAACTATTCAACCGGGAGAAGAAAAAAAAATTAATATCACCAATGACCAATTGACCACCTCTTATAGCTACAACTTTTTAAATGGCTTTAAAAAAGGGAAAAGAACGGTTGAATTTGAAATGCCTAGCGATAAAGAAAAATTTGAAATAACCTTTTCATGGGAGGATGATTGGCATGTATTAATTAAAAATAGCAAGCCAATTAAAAAAAAGAAGATACATTAACTTTAAATAAAAAGAGTGAATAGTATGTTATCAAGAACGCTGCTTCATATTTACGGTCCATTTTGCATTTACTCTTATGGCTTTATAATTGCTATCGGTGCAATTGCCACATTTTATCTCATAAAACGAAATCATAAACGCTTGGCTATTATTTCAGACGAACTGCTACTAAATGTATTCAGTTTAACTATTTTGTCAGGAGTCATTGGAGGACGCTTATTATATCTGTTAGGAAACTATAACGACATTTCATCTTGGTTTGATATATGTGCTGTACATAAAGGCGGCCTTTCCATTTTGGGTTCAATAATTACGGTGTTACTTGTTCTCTCTTGGTATTTAAAACAAAATAAAATTCCGGTGCTACCCTTTCTAGATTTACTTGCAATTTATGCTCCATTACTGCAATCATTTTCACGATTAGGCTGTTTATTTGCCGGTTGCTGCTTTGGCAAACCGGCGATATTGCCTTGGGCAATCATTTATAAAACGCAAGACACACTCGCTCCAACTTTTTGCTCATTGCACCCTACGCAACTGTATAGCGCATTAGGCCTTTTTTTAATTTTTATTTTCTTACACTATATCGCACAATACAGACTTAAAAAACCGGGCCTATTAATGTTTGCATATCTTACGCTAGTAAGTTTAAACCGTTTTGTGGTAGACTTTTATAGAGGCGATCAAGAATTTTTCGAAACAAATACGCTACTGTCAATACACCAATGGATCGCGCTCAGCATAACAATCGGTTCTTTAATTGGCTTTATTATAATTTCACGGAAAAATAACAATACATGAGCATATTCAGTTTTATCAAACAAAAACTTTCGATTTTGGATGTAGTAAGTGAATATATAACCTTAAAAAAGGCCGGGCATTATTATAAAGGTTGCTGTCCTTTTCATCATGAAAAAACCGCTTCTTTTACTGTCAGTCCACATAAAGAAATCTGTTATTGTTTCGGATGCCATGTTGGCGGCGATGTAATTGCATTTATTTCACGCATAGAAAATTGCACACAAATTGAAGCTGCAAAACTGTTGGCTGAAAAATATCAACTCGAACTTCCTGAAGAATTCAATAGCAATTACAGTCAATCTATTGATGAGAAAAAAAAATATTTCAAAATATGCGAGCTCATGTCACAATGGTGTCATGATTCACTTCTTAAAAGTCCTGCTGTATTACGTTATTTATATGGACGCGGCATTGATAAAGAATGTATTGAATATTTTAATATTGGTTATTTTCCTAGCGGACTTGCAACTATCAAGTCACTGCTTAAATTCATGTCTAATCATCATATTTTAGCCGATGACTTAATCGATGCGAACATTCTAAGCAAAGGAAACACAGTATTATATTCACCATATGAAGAGCGCATTATATTCCCTATAACTGACCATTTAGGCCACTACTGTGGTTTTGGTGGACGTATATACAAAAAAAATGATACTCGCGCAAAATATTACAATTCACGCGAAAATGAATTCTTTAGTAAAGGGTCTCTCCTTTATGGTCTTGATTTAGCCAAAGAATCAATGCAAAAGAAAAATGCGCTTTTTTTAGTAGAAGGTTACACTGATTGTATAGCCATGGTTCAACATGGATATAAAAATAGCGTAGCAATCTTAGGAACTGCATGCACTTTAGACCACTTAAAAAAAGTTGCTCGCTATGTTGACTATATATACGTGGTATATGACGGAGACAAAGCCGGCCAACAAGCTATTTTACGCTTAGCCGAATTATGCTGGCAAGTTGAACTAGAAATAAAAATCATTCAATTACCAACCGGAGAAGACCCAGCTTCTTGTTTAGCAAAAAAAATTGACTTAGCTTATCTCATTCGTAAATCTGAAGATATTTTCCATTTTTTCATTCAAACTGTTGGAGGAGAATTTAACCAAAAGCCTCTCAGTCAAAAATTAAAAATTGCACGTAAAATTATAGCAGTAATTGGCAATCTTTCTGACCCCCTTAAACAAGATGTTCTGCTACAAGAAGCATCCAAGCAACTTGAAATGCCTTACACAACTTTAAAAAATGAATTACAACGAACACCAATATCCTCAGAAAAAATTGTTCTGGAAAAAAAAGAAGAAAATATTCCAATCGAAAATATTAGTATTAATACATTCGATTCAATACCCAAATTAGAAAAAAAGATATTTTCTGGTATAATAAATGACATAACGTTGTTAAATGAGCATAATAGACCGTATATTTATACATTATTGCCTCACAATCTTACTAATATCTTAAAAATTGCTGATCGTATCCATCAAGAACAGCCTGATCTTGGCCTAACTTCTCTATTTGATCAAATGGAAGATACGCAAAAACAGATGGTAAGCCATGTTCTATTAGACTCAAATGGTGAGGTGAAATCACATGATTTCGAACGGCTTGTAGCTCAATTACAAAAAAAACATTGGAAAACAATCGTAAATGATATAAAAATCAAACTTGAAAATGCCAAACAGGATGGCGATCAAGAACAAATTGAGCAACTCATACATGAATTTTCTGCTTTAAAACAGAAAATGCTACAAAAAGAGTAAAAAAGTTTTAAGGAAAGAGGAATATCATGGTCAAGAAACCGGTAAAGTCTATAAAAAAAACAAACGCTAAAGGCTTAGACTTAAAAAAAGAAATTATAAATGAGCTTATTGAACGGGCTAAATTAAACAAAAAAGTCCTTTCATATGAAGAAGTCATCGAATTTGGTGATAAAAACCATCTTAGTGAAAAAGAAACAAACGAACTATTAAAAATACTCGAAAAAGAGAATATTGAACTCATGATGCAAGAAGAGCTCAATGCTGATGGAAAAGATCCTGCTTTTGATCACGAAGATATCGATACACCAAAATTACAAGAAATCAAAGCAAAACTAAACACTATAGGTAGTGACTCTGACGACATTGACGAGGATGAAGAAGACGAAGAAGACGAGCGCACCATGAGTCATGGCGCCCAAATCACTGATCCGGTTAAATGTTATTTGAGAGATATCGGTAAAATTCCTTTATTAAATAAAAAAACCGAAAAAGTTATTGCTGAAAAAATTTCATCTGCCAAAGTAACCTCTATTGAGTCTTTATCACAATTTCCAATCATACATAAAGAATTTGTTTTAATTGCAGATCGTTTACTCAAAGAAACCATACAATTAAAAGACATAATTCAATTCCAAGAATTTGACGAAGAAAACGTACCAAAAATTGATGCCGAACAAAAATCATTACTTGATACTATTAGAAAAATAAAAGATCTCATTGAAAATGAAGACAAAATTTATCAAAGTTATCGTGGAAAATTAACTTCCCAAGCAAAAAAACTGGAAATGCTTGGAAAAGTCCATCACAATAAAAAAGAAATTGGCGACACCATACGCTCTATCAAACTTTCAAACAAACTTATTCGCAAACTTGGCAAAAAATTAGAAAAACTTGTTAGAAAGATTAATGATAGACGAGATATTATACGGTTTAGCAATGAGCAATTAGAAGCTTATGCACAAAAAACTTCTTTGAATGAACAAGACCAACTCACTATTGCAGAACTTGAACGCAATATGCGCATGGCACAAAAAAGTATAAAAAAAGTTGAAGCTGAAATTGGACTTCCTTGGGAAAAAACAGCTGAATATTATAGCCAACTTACAACTGCACAACGTAGTGATAAACGAGCAAAAGATGATTTAGCTCGTGCAAACTTACGTTTAGTAGTCAACATTGCAAAAAAATATGTCAATCGCGGATTACACTTTTTAGATTTAATTCAAGAAGGTAATATCGGCTTAATGAAAGCTGTAGAAAAATTTGAATTTGAACGCGGCTATAAATTCTCTACTTATGCTACTTGGTGGATTCGTCAGGCAATTACCCGTGCAATCGCCGACCAATCACGTACTATACGTGTTCCGGTTCACATGGTGGAAACATTAAATAAAATCAACAAAATCAAACGCACCTTTATACAAGAGCACGGCCGCGAACCGACTCATGCAGAACTTGCAAAAGAATTGAATCTAGATGAGAAAAAAATAAAAAACATCATCAAAATTTCAAAAGAACCTATTTCTCTTGAAACACCTGTTGGTGACAGTGATGATGCCTATATTAAAGATTTCATTGAAAGTGAAAATGATTTTTCACCATCTGATACAGTGGCAAGTAACGATTTAAAAGAAAAAGTTCGTGAGATCTTAAAAACATTAACTCCTCGTGAAGAAAAAGTGCTCAAAATGCGCTTTGGCATTGATGTTGCCTCTGAACACACATTGGAAGAAGTGGGTAAGGATTTTTCTGTTACACGTGAGCGCATTCGACAAATTGAAGTCAAAGCATTAAGAAAATTACGTCATCCATCACGTAGCAAACGCTTGAGATCATTTTTTGATAAAGAACTAGAGGATATCCTTGCGTCTGAAGATTCAATTGAATAAAATAGAGTTGGCAAAATAATATGAAAAACATATAAAGAGCTAATTAATGGAACCTCAAATAAGTAATTTAAGTAATTCATTAGTGTTGTTCGCCGGCGCTTTGTGCGTACGTGGCTTGTTTTCATTTTTGGAAACAAGCATTACCGCTTTGCGCTTATTTAAGCTAAAAGAACTTGCGACGGCAACGAAAAAATATAAGCATCTATTTCAGGCGTTGGAAAAAAATCCACAACGTATCTTAATCACTATTCTTGTTGCAAACAGTTTAGCTGATGTAACGACAGCAGCACTTGCCACACATATTACTGAAACGTTATTTTCCTATCTCAACTTTTCCGGTGGCTTAGGATTTTCTCTTGGCATATTTGTAGCGACTCTAGCCATTATTATCTTTGGTGAAATTATTCCAAAAAATTTAGCCAAAAATCGTGGCGAAGGGCTTTTCATGTCCATCCTTTGGCTCATTAATTTAGCTTATTTATTATTATATCCACTTGTTACCGTCTTAATTAAATTTTCTGATACAATCATGCATTTAATTGGTGGAAAAAAAGAATCTCAAACCGATTGGGATACCAGCGAATCAGAAATACGATTCTTAATTAATTATATTCGCAAAATAGGTCTTATGGAGCGTGAAAAATCCCAAATGCTCGAAAACATTTTTGAGCTCGGACTGACACCGGTAAAAGAAATTATGGTTCCTGCAATGGACATCATCTCTACAAATGTAAACACTACCATTCAAGAAGTACTCCAACTTTTTGTAAAACATACGTTTACACGATTGCCGGTGTATAAAGGAAGCAAAGAAAATATTATGGGAATTGTGCATCTCAAAGATATTATCAACCTGTTAACCAAAAATGAAACCCAGCCGCTCAAAGATCTCATTCGCCCTATTACATTCGTGCCTGAAAGTATGAAAATTAATCAACTTCTGAAAGAATTCCGTGAGCAACATATGCATATGGCCATGGTAATCAATGAACATGGTAGCCTTATCGGCCTGATCACACTTGAAGATATCCTTGAAGAAATTGTAGGCGAAATTAGCGATGAACACGAACCACCAATTGAAAAAATCATATCATTAAAAGACAATGGATGGCTTGTGGATGCAAGTGTTCCATTAGAAGAAATTGAGCCACTTCTAAATATCACCTTTGTAACCAACACCGTACATACTTTAGGTGGTTTTATTGCAGAACAATTACAACACTTGCCCAAAAAAGGTGAGCGCATTTCATATAAAAACTTTTACTTTCAAGTACAAAAGGCAAGCCCTAAACGTGTATTACAGGTATTGATTTTTCAAGAAAAAAAAGCTTAAACCAACCTCACGTTAAATAAAACATAAATATCCAAAATTTGATTTCTTTATCATGCTCCGGTGCTGCCAAATCACAAAATAAAACATAAATCTTTACCGTTCCATCATGTGAACCTGCAATCAATTTTGTCCCATAAAAAGCATATGAATAAGAATAATAAAATTTTTATTTTCATAATCACTTTTATTTTTTTATATCAATAAAACAGTATCTGCAAAATGTTAACACTAAAAGAATATGATGTCTTTTATATAACAATTTTCATTCTCAATATAAAAAATAAATCCCAAGTATCCCTAAAAAAAACTATCGTTAAAGGCATCATCATTCAATAGCTCTTGGCCACAAGTCAATTGATTCCATCGAAACATAAAACTGTTGCCATTTTCCCATACTGTGAGTGTATATTGGATCATGAACTATTTTTCATTTATTAACTAAAAAGGAGTGAACAGATGAGAAAATATATCCATCTGGGCATGTGTTGCCTTTTGGCAACTATGATAACTAATACATCACAACCCCCTTGCCGCATACAAGCGGAAACACCGATAGAATCCTCAAAAGATGGACGCACCGGACGAATCCTGTCCAGCGTTGGCGAAGTTGTAGAGGGATTGGTAAGACTCATAAAAAATCCTCATGAAAAAACAAATGTATTACAAAATGTGGGCAAAATGCTTGCAGGTATTTTAAATGTTGCTGCAAATGCGGTACAAAAAGGTGCACCTTTAACTGCCGATGAAGTTGAACAAATGCGTATGGTGTTTGACCAACTAGGCGAATCAATTGAAGATGCAATCCGTAACACCGTAACCCAAAATGCACGCTCAATGCACAACTACCTTCGCGCAGTATCTATTGATGAACTAGAAGCATTACTCAATAGAAGTGAAGAAGAAACTGACGAAATTGTAGTCTCACTTGATGAAGATGACCAAGAACTGCAAACCGGCATCCTACACTCATTGCATGAAATGCTCCACGATCTATTTGCAATCATTCATAGCCCTGAAGATCCACAGTTGATTGGCCAAAGCATTGCAGATATTCTTGCAAGCATTATGAATGTTGCATCTCAAGCATTAAAATATGAATATCTCACATCAAAAGATGCTGAAGAAAATGTTGCTCTTTATCTTGACAGTTTCAGCACAGAGTTAACAAAAGAAATCAAACATCTCATGCTGCAAACAGCGCTGCATCTACGTGGAGAATCTACTGAAGTGACACGTTCATCATGTAATAACAAAAGCTGTTGTAAAACCTCTTGTTGCAAAAAAGAATGTAAACCATGCTGCA
>JBBDMI010000006.1:26916-133822 GCA_040878395.1 Candidatus Dependentiae bacterium
ATGATGAAATTACTCGCAAATCATGCAGTTCATGCAGCTCTTGCTCATGCAAACCGTCTTGTAAACAAACCTGCGGATCATGCAAGCAATCTTGTTGTAAAAGATCTACTGAAGTAACACGTTCATCATGCGGCAACAAAAGCTGTTGTAAAACCTCTTGTTGCAAAAAAGAATGTAAACCATGCTGCAAAACATCTTGCAAATCTTCATGTTGCAAAACCAGCAGCTGCAAACCTTGCTGTAATACAAAATCAGTAAAAGCTGATGATGAAATTACTCGCAAATCATGCAGTTCATGCAGCTCTTGCTCATGCAAACCATGTTGTAAAAAAACATGTGGATCATGCAAGCAGTCTTGTTGTTCTAAATCTAAAGAAATAACACGCTCATCATGCGGTAGTAAAAACTGTTGTAAAACCTCTTGTTGCAAAAAGAGCTCATGTAATAATTGCTGCAAAACATCTTGCAAATCTTCATGTTGCAAAACCAGCAGTTGCAAGCCTTGTTGCAATAAAAAATCAGTAAAAGCTGATAATGAAACTCGTTGCAATGTAAATTGCATGTGTGACCCATGCGAATGTGCTCCGGTAAAAGGAAACATCCGATGTTCATGCATGAAACCAAAACCTAAGCCAAAGGCTGCTGAAAATATATCTAAACAAGCAAATAGATGTGGCTGCTCTGGAAGTAACTTTAATAATCAACCTGCCGCTAAACATTTAAACAAAAAAAATAAATACAAAGGCATTATGCCAGAAGCATATTACACACGTGAAGAAGCAACGCGCATCGCTGCAATGCAACAACAGTGTAAACTCAAATAAACAAAGTTATTCTTACTTTGTCAAAGAAGGGAAAACCGGATAAGTTTTCCCTTCTTTGTTTTTAATAATTAAACTTTATTTTCCGACATTAATAAAAATAAATTTCAACTATATCAAGTTTTAAAAATAACATTATAACTATTGAATTCTTGTTTTTTTTATGATACTAATAGAGTAAGCAAGCAGTGCATTTAATATATTTAAAGGAGACATCTCATGTCGCATTTACACAATAGGAGCAGTCTAAACATCTGCCATAGCGGACCACCGCAAAACAGTCTTTATTCTTTATTGACAATTTCTTATGCTTCTTTTATTCCTGCCTATATTTTTTTCAAAATATCTTTCTATTCTAAGCGTATTATTATTACACCATTCGGTGTCTAATACCACTTTTTCATTATAACTTCACTTTATAATTTTGGTAGTGTTTTCAATTCCCAAGGAACCATTATGAAAAAAGGAACAATGACAGCAATGCTACTCATTGTATTGTGCTCAGTGCTAAAAATATGCTCATTAGTCGCATTTTTTACTTATAACATAGGCGCACATCACAGACAAAGCATAACTCAAAACAAATAAAAACAGCTGTGTCATCAGAGGGCTATATGCCTAAAGGCATGTAGCCTACCTTACTTTCGAGCATTTCTGATTGCCATTTTATATCAAAAATTATATAATATAATAGATACTTGATACACATTATTCAGTTTGTTAATAATACAAAAAAGAGCCTTCAGTGGCTCAACTTGGAGATATAGTGCTTTTTATATGGAAAATAATTCCCCCTTATCACTCTCGCGAACGTGGTGATCCGGGCCAATTTAATTTTCATAATCACATACATATCTTCAAAAACAAAATATTCACAATTGCAATTCGAATAATCAACAACAGTTATACCTCATTTTTGCCTGAATCCCAGCATCCACAAAGACAACAAAGATGGTTGTACCGCATAATGATGTGTTAATCAAATAAATCAAAAATTTTATAACTCAATTCATCTCCCTTTATATACTTTATTCATGTTATCAGACAAGGCATTTAATTATGATAAATATAAAAAATTTAAATCTTTCTTTCAGTTCTCGTGATATCTTCAATGAAGTTTCATTCTCTGTTGACCAATCAAGCCGCATGGGTTTAGTAGGCCTTAACGGATCAGGCAAATCTACACTCCTCAAAATTATTGCCGGACAACAAGAATATGATAATGGTTCAATTGCCTTTCTTCCGGGTAAAAAAATTGCTTATATGCCACAAGACGTAGTATTGCAATCTGATAAAACTATCCTACAAGAAGCTTTAGATGCCTGTGGTGATGTCACAACCATCCAAAAAAGGTCTGAATACCTAGAATCACAAATAGAACAAGGCATTACTGACGACCACATCATTGACGAATATGTTCAACTACAAGAACAACTTGCTTATCTTGATCCGAAAAAATTACAGATCGAAGCTGAGCGCATTTTACTTGGATTAGGCTTTAAACAACCGCAAATGAATCAACTGGTCAGTACATTGAGTGTTGGTTGGAAAATGCGGATTGTTTTGGCAAAACTATTATTACAAAAAGCTGACTTTTATCTATTTGATGAACCTACCAACCATTTGGATATTGTTGCAAAAGATTGGTTCTTACATTTCTTAAAAAATACCGATTTTGGTTTCATGCTTGTTTGTCACGAACGTTATTTTCTTGATCAAGTATGCTCAACTATTTTAGCACTTGAGAACAGTAAAGCGAAAATTTATAAAGGCAACTATTCCACATTCGAAAAACAATATGCAAAAGACCTTGAACAATTGCATTCTGCATATGCCCTACAACAAAAAGATATACAACGCCGTAAAGAAACTATTGCAAAATTCCGTGCAAAAGCTAATAAAGCTAAAATGGCACAAAGCATGCAAAAACAACTGGATAAACTGGAACTCATTACCTTACCTCCAACAACTAAAAAAGTCAGCTTTCAATTCCCTGCAACCAAACGCGCCGGACGTATGGTTCTTCAAGCAAATGGCATTGCACACAAATTCGATTCTAAAAAACTTTTTGAAAATATTGACCTCAACATAGAACGAGGGCAAAAAGTTTCTCTTATCGCTGCCAATGGTGTGGGTAAAACAACATTATTCAACATCATCGTTGACAATTTACCAATACAAAATGGATCAGTTGAATTTGGTGCAAACGTTGATTATGCAATTTTTGCTCAAGATCAAAATGAATCACTTGATTTTAATAAAACTATTTTTGAAAATGCAAAAGATCTCTGCTCTAAAAAATCTGAGCAACAGATTCGTTCATTTTTGGGTGCATTTTTGTTCTCATCTGATGATGTTAACAAAAAAGTTGGTGTTCTGTCCGGTGGTGAAAAAAATCGTGTTGCAATGGCAATTGTGCTCATGCAAGATGCAAATTTCTTACTCCTTGATGAACCGACTAACCATTTGGATATGCCCTCAAAAGATATCTTAATTCAAGCATTACAGAATTTTGATGGAACCATTTTATTTGTTTCTCATGATCACTACTTCATTAATAAACTCGCAAATCGCGTAGTTGAACTCACTCCTAACGGTGCATTCGGTTATGAAGGCAACTATGATGCTTATTTAGACCAAAAGAATGCACATAAAGACATTGCTCAGCCGAAACAAAAAAAAGAGACGCAACCGAAAAATAAGCCTCAAAAAAACAACAAAGAAAACTATGAGCAAAGCAAGCAAATACATAAACTGGAACGTTCTATGGCTAAATTAGAAAAAGAGATTGCGCGCATTGAGCTTTCATTTGCTGATCTTGTATTTGGTACTCATGATTTTGATGATGCACAACAAAAATTACATAGTAAAAAAGAAGATCTTGAAAGCTCTCTTAAACAATGGGAAGCACTACAATAGTTGACCTAAGGTATTTTAACAACTATTATGTATGCATTATTTCCACTCATCACTAAAGAGAAAATTATGCATACATATAAAAAGTTACTTTTGGTCTTAAACTTCATTATTTGTCCAATTCATGCAACGCACCCAATTCGTGTTTACGTCGACATGGTAGCTGATCTTTTTCATTTTGGACATGTTCAATTTTTAAAACAAGCAAAAGCACATGGCGATTATCTTATTGTTGGGTTGACAGCAGATGAAGATGTCGCACGCTATAAACGCACACCTATTTTGAATGTCGAAGAACGCGCACAATCAGTAAGCGGATGCAAATATGTTGACGAAGTAATTCCTAACTGTCCTTACTGCATCACAAAAGAATTCATTGAAGAACATAACATTGATTTGGTTATTCATGGTGATGACATGAGTAAAGCAAATTTAGATTATTTCTATGCCGTGCCAATATCAATGGGCATTTTCAAAACGGTACCTTACACGGAAACTATCTCAACAACTGATCTTCTGACACGCATATTCGATCGTGGACGGGAGAATTTATTAAAAAAATAACAACACAAAACTACAGTTTTATCGACTTAATAGACTTTGCATATGCATTAATGTCTTGCCAAGGATCACCAATACGCGAAACACGCCTAAAGATATTTTTGATGGTATATTTTTGTGAGCTTAATTGACTATTAACCTCTTTCCATTGAAGCGGCGTTGCAATTGGAGCGCCCTTTTTTGCTCGTATCGCATAGGGAGCAACACCCGTTTGTGCCCAAGCATTACGCAAATAATCTGCAAATATTTTTCCTTTTCGATTTTCTTTGCGCATTTCCAATGTTAATATTTCAGGATTCTGCTTAACCATAAGCTCTGCTATATCACGTGCAAAACTGCGCACATCATCAAAAAGTGTATCCGGTTTGATCGGCACCGTAACATGCAAACCTTTTGAACCGGTGGTCATAACAAATGGATGTAATCCCAAATCTTCCAATACAGATTTAAATATTTTTGCAGACTTGCGTACTTCATCAAACTGTTTAACCGAAGGTGGATCTAAATCAAAAATTAAACGATCCGGACAATGTATGTTGTTAACTTTACTCAACCATACGTGTGGCGTTATCACTGCCTGATTTGCAAGATACACTAATGTTTGTACATTATTGCACAAAACATGATGTACTACTTTAGTTTTATCAACCTTTTCAATGTCAAAAATCTTAATCCATTCGGGGAAATAACCTGAAGCATCTTTTTGATAAAACCCTTCTCCATCAATTCCATTAGGAAAACGTTGCATACTAATCGGACGATTTTTGATATGCGGTATCATAAATGATGCAATACGTTGATAATATTGAATCATACTCCATTTACTGATACTTGATTTAGGAAATAATATTCGATCAGGATTGGTTATTTTTACCTCTTGTGAGCCAACTTTTAAGAAAAAATCATTCATAAACCTCAGAGTCCTTATCATTTTTTATCTGTTTAAGAGTGCGACCCGTCAATACCGAATAATCTTTTGTTGATACCGGATTTTTACGTGCATCTGCATAATCATCTTTCATTTTGATAAAAAGCCAGTTTTTTTTGCTATCATCTTTACCATATTTTGTACGAATTAATGCGTAGCCACCTTGCAGTTTTTGTCCTTCTAGGAAAACTTCAATACGGCCTTCTTTCAAACTCTTTGCCATAGAAATATCTTTGATGTTTTCATAGGTACCCAAATCCCATACCATAACTTCTCCGGCACCATAACCTTCGGGAATAATCCCCTCAAAATAGGCATAATCTAATGGATGGTCTTCTGTTTGAATTGCTAATCGCTTCACACGTGGATCAGGTGACGGCCCTTTGGGGATTGCCCAAGAAACTAATACACCTTCAATTTCAAGACGAAAATCATAATGCAAATGGCTGGCATCATGTTTTTGAATTACAAAAATAGGTTTTTTACTTTTTTTCAATTTCTTTGCTAATGCATCGCCTATAGGTTCAGGTGATGATGTAAAATCACGTTTTGCTTTATAGGTTTTCAGTACATTCTTTTTTTTTGGCATGATATGCCCTTTAATAACTTTATTAATTTAACACCGTTAAGATAAAACATACAAACAAACAAGTTCAAGAAAAGAGATCATTTAAAAAAGCTATCCAGCTATACATGTAAAACCAACATACACAATCAAAATTCAGCTCACGCTAAAAGATTTATTTTATTTCGACACAAACGAACGTAAATGAATATTAAGCTGCCGGTGCAACTATTTTAGATCTCAAATAATTTATAATGCCTTGATCACCACTTTCTTGGGCATAATCCATTGCTGACTTACCCTTATGATCTTTTTCGAGAATTCTTGCACCTTTATCTACTAGCAATTTAACGCTATCTAATCTTTTATCTTGCACAGCCATGCGCAAAAAAATGTCTCTGGAATATTGAGGTAAATCATGTTTTTCAATTAACTCTTTTGCCTGACCCCAATCACCTGAGTCCATAGCACCTCTTATTTCATTTACTAACCTTAGACGAGCTTGCTCTTCAGGAGAAAAATTAAAAGATGCTGCTGTCTGTAACTGACAAACAGAAACACACAATAATCCCATCATAAATAGCTTTCTTACTGCATTCACTTACTTTCTCCTTAAAATATTCTTTTAATTTCATATTAGCATTTACAATTATTAGATCACAACAAAAATAATAAAATTAAAAATTAGCAAAAAAATCTATTTTGTGGTAAAAATTAACAATCTATAATACTAAAAAAACTTATACTAAAGGATTCTTCTATGAAAAAAATGACAGCACATTTACTACTTAGCTTGATACCATTGGCAGTGAATGCAAACCAATGGTTTACTGAAAGCATTTATGGCAATTGGTGCCAAACATATAAAATCGATGAAGTTTTATATGAAGAAAAAACCGATTTCCATCACATGATTATTTTCAAAAATGGTCTATATGGCACAGTTCTAGCTTTAGATGGCGTAATTCAAACAACAGAAAAAGATGAATTTGTATATCATGAAATGATTACTCATGTGCCAATGTTACAACATGGTAATGCACAAAAAGTACTCATTATTGGCGGTGGCGATGGCGGAAGCTTACGTGAAGTGCTCAAACATAAAACCGTAAAAAAAGCAGTATTAATTGATATTGACACACAAGTGATTGAACTTTCAAAAAAATATCTGCCTAATCATTCACAAGGTGCATTTAATGATCCACGCGCTGAAATCATTATTGCTGACGGCTGCAAATTTGTTAAAGAAACACAAGAAAAATTCGATGTCATTATTTGTGATACCACAGATCCTATCGGAGCAGGTAAAGTACTATTTACTGAAGAATTCTATGCTGATTGCGCAAAACTACTCACCAAAAATGGTGTTTTTGTAAATCAAAATGAAGTGCCCTATATGTGTGATACAATCAATCGCACTTGTAATAAACTTAAACCTTTTTTCAGCACAGTAAAAGGATTTTTAGCTCCTGTACCGACTTATATCGGTGGTTATATGGCGTTCGGTTTTGCAACGAATAATGATATCGTAACATTGCAAGAACTTGAACAACGCATATCCAATATTGATGGCGAACTTAAATATTATACCCCTGAAATGCATAAAGCCTCTTTTGCCCTGCCAAACAAATTAAAACAAAGCTTATATAACGAACGTTAAAAAACAAAAAAGTGTCCTTCGATACACTCCACTTAGTTGAAGTGTATCGAAGGACACTACAATAAAATCTACCGATCCAACGTATACACATAAAAATCACAAATCGAATCAAAACCTAATTGTTCATACAGATGCATCGCTCTTTTTTCTGCTTGCAAAACTGCCACCGCATATTCAGCCATTTGCGCACGCATCAACAGCTCTTGCACCATTGCAGTGCCAAAACCTTTGTTTTGTTGATTTCGTACGGTTGCCAAAGAATGAATACCGGCAACTTTACTATGCAAAGTTAACATGCCGCATGTAACCGGCGTTTCATCAAGATAACCAACATATAATTGCTCATAATCATCTTGAGAAAAAGGAAAATCAACCAATTTTTGATAATATGCTTTTATCGCAGGAGTATCACCAAGAACATCTATCATAATTTGTGCAAAATCTTGCATTTGTGTTGCATCAAGCACACGTTCAACGCGTAATTCACCTTGTTCAAATGCATTTTCTGCAATAGGCAAATACATCCCTACATTTTTTTCTGATAACTTCAAACCCACTTGCGCCAAAAGCTCCGGTAATGTAATCGGTACATCATCAGGACCAACCCACCATGCAAATGATAATGATTCACGCTTAAAATAATCAACCGTACTTTCTACAATATCTAATGCATGATCTTTTAAACGTGTATTAAAAACAAGATTGAAAGTATCATCATCCATTCCTGAATCAACCAAAGTCAACCCTTGGGCTTTAACCACTGAAAAACTTGATAAACGTTCAGGGAAAAAAAGCATATGAGCAAACATGTTTTCTTGCATTGCATGAATTATCGTTTGTTGCGCACTTTCAGTATCGTACATAAAAACCTCTTTTAAACATGACAAAACTATTATTTCTTTTATACTAACATAAAATCAAAAATTCAAGGAACATTATGAAAAGTAGCATTATATTGTTTTTTTCTCTACTATATTCAACAAGCACTTCACCTTCTTCTCATGAAAAACCACGCCCTAAAATAAATCGTAGTGCTCATTGCATAAAAAAAATTGCATTTAATATGCAAGGAACACAATTAGCCTGTCTTTTGGCTGGAGATCAAAAAAAAGACCTGGTTAAGATATATGACATACTAACAGGTAAAGCAACCAGTACATTTAAAGTTTTACCTTCAAGCGATATCAGTTTTGTAAAATTTGGCATAGCAGTTGTGGCATCAGATAAAAAAAGAATTGCATTCTACAAAGCTCAAAGCGGCAAAAAATCGAAAAATGATGCTGTTTTTAAATGTAATTATCCTAAGTGGGATAGCTTTGATGCACTAACAAACGAATCCAACTTTATCTGTATGAAATCAGATCATCAAGGGATTGAGCATTGGAAAAAAAGCGGATGGATAAAATATCTATTAAATCATGAAGTAACCCACATCCATGCGGCAAATCAAAACACTATTGTCGTCAGCTCACCTGAAAAACATTATCTTTATGATATAAACCAAATGACTCAAAAAAAATCTTTTGATGCAATGGGCTGCGCACAACGCGCATGGTTATTTGAAAATATCCTTTTAGAACCGTATCTTCCTCAAGATGGAGCATCTGAGCGTAAACTGTATATACGGAGTATATCAACCGGTGAGATTTTAGCAGCATTATCAATTAACATTGATATGTTCTTTAATAATACCGCAAAAATTTCACATGACGGCGAATATATTGCTGCTATTGACACAAACACTCCTAACAGAGTAGATGTTATGTGCCTCTCACAACTTAAAAAACATATTTCTCGCATCACTCATAAATGAACGCGAGTTCGAAAACACAAAATGCCTGAAATAAAGTAACATTACGATCAGGAATATGCGCAATAAAATGCACTCAATTTACTTGAATAAAAAATCTAAAAAGCATTCCTTTTGTCATTCCCGGCTTGAACGGGAATCCAGCCTGCGCGTCGTAGCTTCCATCTTACGTTGAAACTTACTCCTTCGCTGAAGCTTCTGCGCACAAGTCAGAGGACAGACCTACGAAGCTTTATGCGAAGTACGGTTAGCGAAGACGTGGCCATTTTTACTTTCAAAAAAAATTAATATTGTCAGGAATGAATTCAAATAAAAAGAATAAATAAAACGCACATTCATCTTTAATTATAAGCGTTCAGATCCTGGATTCCCGTTCAAGCCGGGAATGACAAAGAAGAACATTATCTTATAATGTTTAGTCTTGCTTGTGAGAGCCTTGATTTTTCGAACTCGCGTTCATTTATTATTAAAAATCTCTCAATTAATCGATTCTAAATAATCTATGATATCTTGATAGCCTCTTTGGTGAGCATAACACAATGCATCACAGCCACCATTATCTTGCACATTCAGTGTTGCTCCGGCGCTAAAAATCTGCTGTACCAAGTCTAATCTATTATGTTTGACTGCAAATATTAAAGCTGTGCATCCCTTATTTGATTGTAAATCAACATCTATATTGCTATCAAGCAACAACAAAGTAACCATATCAACATTCCTATTATCAACGGCATACATCAGTGCTGACATGCCATAATGATTTTGAGCATTAACATTTGCACCATTATCAATCAATAACTGCATCATCGACAAATTATTTTTTTTTGCCGCAAAAAGCAAAGCAGTATTTTCAACAACACCTAAAAATTCAACATCTGCACCTAGAGAAAGATAAACATCAATCAATGATATGTTATCATCGTATACTGCATCAATAAAACTCGCCGAAACTTCTGTTTTTGTACTGAAAGCGGTAAACAAAAGCATGCCTGCCACAATAATCTTTGATTTAATGCTACTCATACTCCTACTCCTTTTTTTGCAATAAAATAAAAAATTAACTCTTCCAAGCTACGAAGAAATTTTCTTTTTATCAATCAAATACTGTAACAACTACTTAATCACGAAGCTGATTAAACGATCAGGCACAAAAACAACTTTTATTTTATCTTTACCATCAAGCCATTTGAGCACTAATCGCTCAGCTTCAGGTTCAATCTGTTCTTGCGTTGCGCCGGCCGGCATTTCCATAATTGCACGAACTTTACCGTTAACTTGTACTACAATTTTTTTCACATCATCTTGTGTCAACACCGGATCATATATTGGCCATACACAACTTTGTAATTTTTTATGCAGCAACTTTTCAATTAACTCATTTGCCATGTGCGGAGCCAATACCGATAAACTCACCAATACTTTCTCCATACTTTCTTTTGACAAACGCATATTGTTTGCAATTACATCATTTGAAAATTCCATAAAAGATGAAATCGCTGTATTCGGCTTAAAATTATCCAAACGTTCTTGAAAATCGCGTAAAAATTTATGCACTCGTTTTGTTGTCACCAAATCTTCCGCTTCAGTTGATGGCAACAGCGTGTTTGAATCAACTAAACTGTCCCACAAACGATTCACAAAGCGCTTAATGCCATCAAGACCATTATCTTGCCATTCACAATCAAGTTCCGGCGGCCCCATAAACATCATGTACATACGCAATACATCTGAACCGTATTTTTGTACAATATCATCAGGGTTAACTACATTACCTTTTGATTTTGACATTTTCTCAACAAGGCCGGATTTATCTGATTTTTTGAGAACCATACCTTGATTAAACAGATGCGCAAACGGTTCATCAAATGGTACATGCCCTAAATCATATAATACTTTTGTCCAAAAACGAGCATAAAGTAGATGTAATATTGCATGTTCGATGCCACCAATATAAAGATCAACAGGGAGCCAATAGTTCATATCTTTCTGGTCCCAAGCCTTATCGGTTAAGTTTGGATTTGGATAGCGCAAGAAATACCAACATGAACCTGCCCATTGTGGCATCGTGTTTGTTTCACGCCTTGCAGGTTTATTGCATTGTGGACATAGTACATTTACCCAATCTGTAATATCGGCCAATGGTGATTCGCCCGTTCCGGTCGGCTGATAATTATCAACTTCCGGCAATGCTACCGGCAATTGATCTTCAGGAACCGGCACAATGCCACAATCGGCACAATAAATTAATGGAATCGGCTCACCCCAATAACGTTGACGAGAAAAAACCCAATCACGCAGTTTATAATTTGTAGTTCGTTTGCCATAACCATGATGAGCAATATGATCAATCAATTTTGCACGCCCTTCAGTTTTTGCAGGCAATCCATCAAACGGACCGGAATTAATCAATGTACCATCACCGGTATAAACTTGTTGCATATTTCCTTGAGCATCAACTTTAACTTCCGGCGCATTAATCACCTGTTTTATAGGTAAATCAAATTGTTGTGCAAATGCAAAATCGCGTTCATCATGTCCGGGCACTGCCATAACAATACCGGTACCATACTCAGGCAATACATATGATGCAACATAAATTGGTATAGCTTCTTTGGTAACTGGATTTATTGCATAAGAGCCGGTAAACACACCTGTTTTTTCTTTATTATCAACAGAACGGCCCATTGCACGTGTTGCTTTGACCATATCAACATAATTTCGAACCTGTTCTTTTTCTTCCGACGTTGTCAATGAAGGAACTAAATCATGTTCCGGCGCAATTAATAAAAACGTGCTGCCAAAAATTGTCTCCGGACATGTTGTAAATACCGGTAGTTCAAATTCATTACCTTGCACATCTTTTGCTTTGAATACAACTTCAGCACCTTCGGATTTACCAATCCAATGCTTTTGCATCAGTTTTACTTTTTCAGGCCATTCAAGTTTATCAAGCCCATCAAGCAATTTATCAGCATAATCGGTAATTTTAAGCATCCATTGCGGAATATTTTTTTGTTCAACCGGTGTACCACAACGCTCACATGCATTATTGACCACCTCTTCGTTTGCCAAACCGGTCAAACATGAAGGACACCAATTTATCGGTTTTTTTTCAATATATGCAAGTCCTGCTTTGAACATTTGCAAAAAAATCCATTGCGTCCATTTATAATATTCAGGATCGGTGGTATTAATCTCTTTATTCCAATCGTAGATTGCACCGATTTCTTTCAGTTGTTCTTTGAATCGTGCAATATTTTTTGCTGTTGCTTTTTTGGGATGAACACCCTCTTTTATTGCAGCGTTTTCAGCTGGCAAGCCAAAAGCATCCCATCCCATTGGATGTAATACATTGTAACCTTCCAATAACTTTTTACGTGCATAAATGTCAGAAAGCACATAACCACGCCAATGACCTACATGCAAACCTGAACCTGAAGGATACGGAAACATATCAAGTACATAATACTTTTTGCCACTACCGGTTGGCTGTGTTTTTGCAGCCGGTTCATCATCCCACTTTTTTTGCCATTTTTTTTCTATTGATTGGAAATCATACATAATATAAAAAACCTACGGTTTTTAGTTTTTAATCATAACTTTGCTCTATAAGATATTATGGTACGATGAAATAGCTATTTGGTCAAAATATGAAAGTATAAAATAACCATCTAAACTTTACCTTTTATGACATTAGGTTACACTTACAAGATCCTAATATCTTTAAATAATCAACTATATGAAAAACATAGATAAAAAATTTATTTTATTTGGCATGAGCTATTTCCTTCTTTTTTGCGCATACACTATTGCACAAGTAATCAAAGAATCAATATTTGCCAACACAGTAGGTGTTTATTATATAAACTATGCGCGACTTGGCTCAATCTTTATCCTTATTCCGTTTGTACTATTTTATAGTTATCTCATTGATAACCTAGAAAAAAAACATTTAACCATCGCTATGTTCACCACTTATGGCATATTGCAATTTTTATGCTCACTATTTTTAATGCATCCCACTATTGGCTTATCAAATACCAATTCTAATGCTTGGCGTTTATTTGGATGGCTTTTTTTCTTTTTAGTTGAATGCTTTGCTCCTTTTATGTTGAGCGTTTTCTGGGCCTACGTTAACTCTACAAGCTCACCTGAACAAGCAAAAAAGCGATATAGTACCATTATAACCTTCGGCACACTCGGCGGCCTCATCAGTTCAGCACTCTCATGGTTTTTTTTCTCCGGACAAACACATGCTATGCATACCGCTCATATGCACACACTGATCAGCGCCAGCTCTTCATTCTTAATAATTGGATCGGCATACATCATATACTATCTTAATAAAACAATGCCCGATAAACTTCTGGCAAGCTATGCCGAACGCATTGGTGAAAATCAAGCTGAAAAGCCTCAAAAAGAAAGCATTTTTTCAGGTGCAAAGCTGACTATCACCACTCCATATATCTTTGGTATTTTTAGTATCGTCTTTTTTTATGAAGTCACCAGTATGATTATCACATTTTTAAAGCTCTATGCAGTGCAATATCGCTCAACCAACATATCCCAAGCAAGCGCACTGCTCTTTCAGGTCACAACAATGACACAACTGGTAGCTTTCCTGTTCTCTCTTTTTGGCACACGCAACTTAATGCGTAAGCTCGGTGAACGCTCCTGTTTACTACTCATACCAATACTCATAACGATTTCATTTTTATACATGGTATTAGCGAAATTTTCATTTATATCAATCATTATTGGCTTCATGCTCATTCGCGCACTCAACTATTCATTTATTCGCCCAATAAAAGAAGCATTGTATATTCCAACAGACATACAAACGCGTTATAAAGCAAAATCATGGATCGATACCATCGGTACAAAACTTGCAAAAGGAACCGGAAGTGCATGCAACATTGCATTAGCATCACTTACAGGATCCGGTTTATTACTTGGGTTTTCAGCTCTATTTAGTATTATTGCATTCGGTTGGATTGTAGTTTCTGTTTTTCTTGGCAATCGTTATCGTGATATTATTCGCAACAAAGAGATTGTTGGCAATTAAAAAACACCATTTTCCTTGAAAATTGGAACCTCAACTTCCAAATTTCAAGGAAAACATAATATCAATGTCCCAAAGCACAATATCAACCTTGATAACATTTTAAAATAAGAAAATAAATCTTTACTGCAAAATAACAGCATATGGCATTGAAACACTTTCAGGTACAGCATTTGCTAAAAAAGATGAACTTAGGTACATAATTTCACATAAGATAACTACATAGTAAAAATGCCTTCCATTACAATTTATAATGGAAGGCACAACACTAAAAATTTTATTTAGTTAACTAATCTTTTTTCATGTCCACCTTTTTTGAATTTACTAAAATATCCTCTTTTTCTAAACTAGTTAATTTTTTTCCTGTTGCTAATAACATATTCCCGAGCTCCTTCTTCACTGAAACTAGAGCACGTTTAACCTCTTCATTTAATTTTCCATCTTTTTTTTCTGGTTTGACACGTTTTAAATAATCAGCCGTATAAGCTGAAAGCCCAAGTTCAGATCCTGTCCAGCCCAAAAGCCCTACACCAAACAAAAACACATCTATTTCACCCGACAACATACCACCTAGAAACATAACAGATGATATCCCCCCACCTACAAATGCAGAAACTCCTACTCCGGTATTTGAAGCACTCATAACTGCTCGGGGTACAGGCTTATCTGACAAAAGAGCCATACATGTTGCTGCACGCACGGATGCCATAGATCCTAATATTAAAGAATTTCCTATTGGCACGCCCCCTAGAGCCCCAATACCATAAGCAGTCGCAGCTAAGCCATGCGCCACAGGAAGCATAAATGGTTTTTTCTCTATAATAGACTTAATAGTAGAATTAACAGACTTATTTACATGATCAAAAACATTGTAATTCCGCCGTTGTTGATCATGCATTAATAATTTTTGATGCACACTTGAAACCGGTTGACTACAAAGACCGGGAGCCAATAGGCTTCTTCTTTGCATTGCCGGCACCAAACGTGAAACCCTACTCAAATGTGCGGCATGAACTGCCGATACTGTAAGAAATGAAAGTACAAAAACTTTTTTTGTGTAAACAATTATTTGTTGCATAACAATGCACCTTTAATAAAAGAGTTTAAAAATCTATCTGCTTGCTTTCATTACAACTAAACTCTTTTTTATTCTGGCAGAAACATGCCATTTTCCACTACATAAAACATGATCCATTTATTCCTGTACGCGATCATCTAATTTTAAGCTACTCAAAAAACTGGTCGCCAATCCGGCAAGCGCACTCACTTCAGTTGGAACAACAACCAATTTATTATCTTGGCTTTGGGTCAATCGACCAAATGCTGCAATATATTCTTTTGATAACACAAAGCTTGCAGGATCACCCTTTGCACCAATACCGGCATCGAAACACTCTCAAGCACAGCATTTGCTGAAAAAATGAACTTAAATGTATAGATTTACCGCTAATATCAAAGGTGCCTTCCATTAGGATTTATAATGAAAGGCACACAGCACACATCAAATATAATTTATCCTATCTTCTAGAAAAAGAATTTATTACAGCAATTATTGACATTATAGATGCAAAACTTGCATCCGATGCCGCTTTTTTTGCTGCTAATCTAGCACGTTTTGCTTCCTGCTCAGTACGTTCTGCTGCTTCACGAGTAAGCTGCACGTTATAAGCACTGACTCGATCGGCCCAATTTGGCTTATGTTTTATGCTATTCATAGCAACTTCTAATTTATTTTGTAATGAAGGAATATCGTCAAAAAGCTCTATTTTAAGTGGTACTATCAAAGAGGAGTGAACTTTTGCAGACAAGGCTTCATGCTTTTCATGAATGTCAGAAATATCTTCATCCATGCTTTCAAGCCTTTTTTTAAATGTTTTCCAATGCTCAAAGGCCATTACCAAAGGACAATGTTCATTCAAACCAATTTTTTCAACTTCATTAATCAATTGATCCAAATCAGGCTTTCTAGTAACAACTTGAAAATAAGAGTTTTTTAATATTGATTGAAACTCCAAATGCAACGCATAATATTTTTTATAGAGATTCAATATTTCTGATTCAGGTATCTGTCTATAAGCTGATCGTCCATATTTTATAGCAGAAATTGACCCTACCAATGCAGCAGCCATCAACCATCCCATTGTTGCCTCTGGGAATACTGCTGCACCCAATGAAGTACATCCACTACCAGCAAAAGCGGCTAAAGAAGTCGATTTAATAACATTTTGCTTTGATTCATTTGATAATACACTCCAACTTAATTTAGGAAGAAAACGGCTATGTGTTGAAACTGAAACCTGAGGTTTATTTTTTTCTGAATAAGATCTTAAACTAACACTCGACCCAGGCATTAATAAACTTTGCTGCGCATTTAAAGCCAATTGACTACGAAGACCGGGCGCCAATAAACTTTTCTGCATTGCCGGCACCAAACGTGAAACCCTACTCAAATGTGCGGCATGAACTGCCGAGACTGAAAGAAGTGAAAGTACAAAAACTTTTTTTGTATAAACAATGACTTGTTGCATAACAATGCACCTTTAATAAAAGAATTTAAAAACCTACCTGCTTGCTTTCATTACAACTAAACTCTTTTTTTATTCTGGCAGAACTATAGCACTTTTCACTGTATGAAGCAAAAATATAGAGTTTTGTTTTTTACAAAATATGAAAACTGACAAATTCTGTTTTGTTCGTTAAACTGTAGAAAAAAAATAATATATTTTAGGAAAAATCAATGGCATTACAAAAAACAAAACAAACAGCTCCTCAAGTTACCGATGAAACCATTCTAGTAGTAAAACGAGATGATATTTTTGCACAACATGCACCTTTTAATGGACTCCAAAAAGAGCCGCTTGAAGACATGATGGAAGCAATTCAAACAAAAAAACAGTTTTTGCCCCGTTCGCTCATGGAACAAGATCAAACCTACAAGCAGATTATTCCTTATTTAGTGTTTAACTATGCTGATCGCTTCTTTTTAATGCAACGGCAGTCGGCAGCATCAGAACAACGCTTAAAAAATAAATTCTCTCTCGGGATTGGTGGACACATGCGTGAAGAAGATATGCAAAGTGATTCCGTGTTCAATTGGGCATTTCGTGAATTTCATGAAGAAGTGCACTACACCGGATGTACTGCCTTTGAAACTATCGGAATCCTCAATGATGATTCAAACGATGTGGGCAAAGTACATTTAGGTTTAGTACTTCTTGTACAAGGTGAGAGCCCTAATATCACAATAAAATCGGAACTTAAATCCGGTCAGATGCTCACTCTGGATGAGATGAAGCCCTATTATGACCGCATGGAAACATGGACACAAATGGTATATGATTTTTTGTGTAAAAATTAACCATTGACGCTTTTTTGACGTATTTTGTAGATTAATAAAAATAAGGAAGCTACAAAATGCTCAAAAACATATATTATCGATTCAAAAATGGTTTACATTTAGCAGCCGAAAGTTTTGCCATGTTATGGCATCACCCGGTATTGCTCCTTTATTATTTAGGATTACTAGCACTTTATATATTTGTTTTTGTAATAGCCTATAATATTATTGGCCATACAGGAATTGCATCAATTTCAAATGATTTTCAAACACCAAATACAAACTTGCTTGCTGATGTTATCCCCCAAAGTGGCGGATTAATTTATTTAGGATTTTTAGCTTCGATATTTACTAACATTTTTTTACGCACCCTGCTCAGTTTTGCATTAATTTTTCATGCCCATACATTTTTAACCAAAGAATATAGAACTATGAGTGAAATCTATGCACTCACAAAACAAAAATGGCCAACGGTATTAAAATGGTCGTTATTGGTCACTGCAGCCACTTTTGCTGTACAACTATTAACCTTTTCACCCATTGATCAAAAAATAATCACTCCAGTTGTTTCTGCTGCCGGTACTACTTGGTTTATACTAACTTTTTTTGTATTACCTATACTCACACTGACCAAAGCTAATATAATGCAAAGCATCAGCACATCAACCTACTATTGTGCCAAACAAGGGGTAAAAATAATGGGAGGCTTATTCTGGATGGGCCTTGTTTATATCATCTTACTCATTTCAAATCTATTTATAAGCAATTATTTGATACCTGCGCAGCTGAGTGAAGCCTTTATGGATGGCAGTTTATTCTTTATTAATGCACTTTTTGGCACGGTACTCTTACTTTTCAAGACGAAACTATTTCATCAAGTTCAACTGCAGGCCCAAAAGGCAACATTAAATTCAATGCCACCAGATTACTCGCAATTTTAGCGGAAACTAGCTTTGGCTTTTCTGATACTTCTTTTTTTTGAGAAGCATCTTTTTTAGCTATAAAACACTTATATGCAATCAACCATTTTTTATTAACACTCAATGCAAGATTCCAAAACTTCTTGCTTGTTGGATACAGTGACTTGTTTTTTTTGCACTCTGTAAATGCCATAGCTCTTATAAATGGATAAGATGAAGCATCTGAAACAAAAAACAACATTTGCATCTCAAAATATGCATTCATTGATAGCCCAACTGTTGAGCTTAACTTAGACAATGTATTATATGCATCTTTTACTTTCATCTTATACTTTGGCTGAACTAACTCACCTATAATATCATTATCAATCAGAGTAAGAGCAAAATCTATCTCAACACGCGTAAATCCCCATCGCTTGAGAGCTTCTTTGGCAATCGGCACCGTATGTTTATGCTGCTCGTTGCGCGCACCCAAAGGTTTGCCAATATCATGCACTAAAATTGTTGCTATCATCAGTTTTTCCATATCATGTGTGATTTTCTTATAGTACGGTGCATGGATGGAATAAAATTTCTTTTGTTCATTAAATTGATTCAATACATTAAGCGTATGCTGCTCTAAGCTATGATCTTCAGTAATATAAGAAGGACTTTCATACAGTCCCTTTAAATGTGGATATTCTTTTTTTATAATACCGATTAATTTTTTAAAATCTTTACTATCAGCTTGTTTAACATTGGCATTTGCAAAAAAATTGGCGATCTTTGTGTCTGAATGGCTACAACTTGGCTTAAGCCAATAAGAAGGAGCCTTTCTCGGTACATTAATTTCAACTTGTCCTTTTTTCGATACTGTTACCGTAAGTTCGTCTTTTAAATTTTGCATGTATGAAGGCAGAACAAAACAAAGACTGTCTTTATTCCAATAGGTTGGAACAGCCAAATTAGAAAAAAACAACATTAATAAGGAAAAAATAGGAATAAAACTTTTTTGCATTATAAACCTCACATTTATATGTTTATTAAACCATTTCAAGTCATACTAACATAATAATTTTTTTTTGCATAAAGATCAACTTAATGTTTTATGCAAAAAAATTGACATTTCTGCTGCAAGAATTATGTTGATATATATGGCGGTTTATTATTAAGAGCTCTCAAGCTCAATAATTTCAAATGGGTTTTTTTATGACTTATCGTTTTATCACGATCTTACTTACATTAACAGTTCAATTTTGCTCAACATTCAGCACTCAATCACTCACCAATCCAAGCATTATCATTGAAACGTTACTGAATGCACAACCATACCAAAATGTCGATCAACTAGCTCAAACTTTACTTACAAAACATAAAAATAATATGTCACAAACAGAGGCCCATTTTATTACATACGCTCAAAAAAAAATAAATTCTATTCGCATGAATGTATGGAATTCAGTCAACTATTTAACAGCCTTTGAATCTGACCCTGTTTTACGTCAAGTAATGCATGACATTATTACTATTGAAAAAAGAGAAGCAAAAAAAGGCAACTACACCTTTGTACATGGTCAACCATGGATACTCCATTTTTATGAAGAACTCTATACTTTTTTATGGAAAACAATAACAAAGACCAATGTTCAAGACTTTCTCTTTTTACGATTTAAAAATTTATATTTTTCCGATGCTCAACAATTTATTGATAAACTGAATAAACATAAAAAAAAGCATTTTTATTACCTCAAGCATGGCACACACGGATATTACGCCGGCGGCACTTCCGGCAAAACAAATCAAAATTATATAATGTTTTTGAACTATGCACTTTTTAATAATCAGTTCGGCTCAAGCTCTGCACGATATATGGCTAAAGGCGATTCAGAAAATGGTATCAGCAAATGGTTAAAAATTTCTAATATATTTGATTACTTAGGTTTAGAAAATTATTACCTACCGTTTAAAAATGAACTGAAACAACTCAAAAAAAACCATAAAAGGCTTACTCAACAAAAAAATCAACAATATGGACATCCATTAGTGATTTCAATAAGCCCTTCAATGCTGAATAAAGTGGTCTACATAAGCTGGACCGGCAACAAACAACAATTCAACTTAGCTAATGGCAAAAAAACTACTAATGTAAAACAAGTACTAGATCTACTTCGCACAAATCCATATGCATTAGCGGATCAATATTCAGGATATATGAATTCGGACCGTAATGAGTTCTCTATGATATTAAGTTTAGATGGTGCATTGAAACCGAACAATGGAATTTATGTATATAGTATTCCTCCCGTAGAACAACAAAAATGGAGCAGTTTTTGCAAAAAACGTGATGCATTATTTACTCGTATAAAGCAAAGCATTATTGCACAAGCATTTGGATCAACAAACACACAGTATTGGCAATCAGTTGTCAAGATACTTTATTAATATTATTTCACTCAACTCATAAATAATTAATTAATTAAATGGAAGGTTATAAATAAATGGATTCTTTAATAAAATTTTTTATTTGGACTAATATATGTTTCATTGGGCAGCATGCGTTATACAGTGAAAGTAATGTATATAAAGCATTCTTAGCTAATCCTTATCAGCAACCACAATATCATCGCAATGGATACAACAATAAACATAAGAACATTAAAAAATACAACTCACTCGTCAATAATTATACCGCAGAAAGTTACAACCATCTCTCTCAAACTGAAGTTCATCTGGCAAAACATTTTCATGATAAATTACATTGGCAATTGCAAGATCCTCTTGTATCCGATATGTGCCATCGTCTTATCGAACAAGAACTGCGAGAACAGCAAAAAGGAAAATATACGCTTTTACATGCACAACCATGGGAACTAAACCTACTTGAAGATATATATACCACTCTATGGCAAGAGTTACATAATAAAACCTTTAGCAAATACATATTTGCACGATTTAGAAGTCTCTCATTAACAGAAAATGATTTAAAAAAACACATTCATATGCGCAGCCAACTTTCATCCCAAGGACAAAATACCGGGTACAGTACAGCAGGAAAATTTGCTTTATGTGCAAACTTTGGGCTGTTTTGCAATGAAGGCTCCACAAACTCATTTAGTTATTTTAAAAATAATAGTTCAATGGGTATCCCTCATTATTTAAATCTAAAGCACATCTTCAGTAAGCTAAATCTTAAAAAATATTATACTATGTTCCAGAAAGAACTAGACTATTTGAAACAAGAACATAAAAATCTGACTTCATACGGTCACATATTAATGTTCTCCTTGACTCCGGATCTCCTTAAAAAAATAGTTTACCCATCAACAGGAGGTTTTTACAACGCTTCCTATAATTACATTAACAATACACCTAATGTAGCTAACATCCAAGACCTATTAGATACGTTCAGAAAAAAACCTTGGGATATATATACAGAAGGTTACCATTTTTGCATTATTTTGAGCAAAGATTGTGGGCTAATCCCAGGAAATGGCCTTGATATATATGAATTTAATGCAATAGACAAAGCAAAACTGCAAGCTTTTGAAAATAAGAAAAAAGCACTCATGGACAAAATTCTACTCAAAATCAATTTTGATCTATCACAAGAACCATCAAAAGCACAAAAAAAACAGCAAGCAATCATTGCAAAAGCCCATCTATGGAAGAAACATGGCTGCCTAATATCGCAAAACAATCTTTGGAATCAATACTTACAACAACAAGTAGGTCAATTTTTAAATTAAAGATCCTGAGAGGGCACACCAAAAAGCCCTCTCACTCAACTACATTTGTCAAAAAATAAAAATAATGATACTCTAATTTACGTATGTATTTATATTTTTAACCCTCTTAACATCCCTTTCTTAAGGTATTGACCTATTCAGGTCAATGGAGCTCAAAACAAATGTCAAAAGAACTTATACGTCCGGAACAATTTGCAAAAGTTAATGTGATTGCAGAAGATCTTTCATTAGAAATATCACCGGAAATGCAAAAAGAGATTGCTCAATTCTATGACGGCATTCTTGAAAATATGTCCCCGGGCAAACTTGTAGTTGGTAAAGTCATCTCAGTAACCCCAGACGGTGTCTTAGTTGATATTAACTACAAATCTGAAGGCCTTATCTCACGTTATGAATTCGGTCCTCATGAACTGAAAGAACTTAAAGCTGGCGATGAAATTGAAGTCATCCTAGACGAACTTGAAAGTATCGACGGCAACGTTGTCCTTTCTTATGAAAAAGCCAAAGCGCTCAAAGCTTGGTCTGAAATCATTAAATTGTTCGAAGAAGAAAAACCGGTTCAAGGTCTTGTTACTCATAAAGTCAAAGGTGGCTTGAGTGTAGACATCGGTATTCCGGCCTTCCTACCCGGATCACAAATCGACTTACAACGTGTAACTGATTTTGATCAATATGTTGGCCAAAACATTACTGCTAATATCATTAAAGTAAATCAAAAACGTGGGAATGTAATTATTTCCCGTCGTAAGCATCTTTCTGAGCAACGATCTGAAGCTCGTAAGAAAATACTTGATACTCTTTCTGAAGGTCAAACCATTCAAGGTATCGTTAAAAATATCACCAATTATGGTGTATTCATCGATATCGGTGGTGTAGACGGCTTACTTCATATCACTGACATGACTTGGGGTCGCATTTCACATCCAAGTGAATTGGTAAGAATCGGCGATCAAATTACAACTAAAGTATTATCATTCGATAAAGACAACGAAAAAATTTCTCTTGGCTTGAAACAATTAAGCGACAATCCATGGGAAGAAATGGGCGACAGTCTCAAAGAAGGCGCTAAAATCAAAGGTAAAGTTTCTAGCATTACCGATTATGGCCTTTTTGTTGAAATCGCTAAAGGCATTGAAGGCCTTGTCCATATTTCTGAAATTTCATGGACCGATCGCATTGCAGATCTACGTGATAAGTTCAGAGTTGGTGACGAAGTTGAAGTGCTTGTGGTTTCACTTGATAAAGAAAACCGCCGTATGTCATTAAGTATTAAACAACTTGCAAAAAATCCATGGGAAGCTATTGCTGAACAGTTCAAAGTTGGTAACACAATTAAAGGAACTATTAGCAACATCACTGATTTTGGTATCTTTGTACAGCTCATACCTGGTATTGACGGATTAGTACATATTTCTGACCTTTCATGGACTGAACATATTGAACATCCCGGCGATATCTACAAAAGAGGCAGTGAAGTTGAAGCTGTAATTCTTGGTGTTGATAAAGATAGCAAAAAAGTATCTCTTGGTATCAAACAGCTTGCTGACGATCCTTGGAAATTGATCGAAGAGCAATACCCTGTTGGTAAAATCATCGATGGCGAAATTTCAAAAATTACCAATTTTGGTGCTTTTGTTAAATTGCCAAGTGGCATCGAAGGCTTAGTACATATTTCTGAATATGCTGACCGTGGTGTTGACAAACTTGAAGAGATTCTAAAAGTTGGTGAAAAACATCAATACCGTGTAGTTAATGTAAATAAAGATGAGCACAAGCTTGGCTTAAGCCCAAAACTTGAAGCTGACACCAAAGCTGCGCCTGCTGCAAGAGCTCCTAGACAAAAAGTCGCTAAAAAGACTCCTAAAGCTGCACCTGCTGTATCAAAAACAAAGAGCCAATTCCAAATCGCTCTTGAAGAACATGCTGCACGTAAAGACGATAAAGAGGATAAATAATAATGGAACGTACATTAGCAATTATTAAACCTGATGCAGTAAGCAAAAAGATTGCCGGTAAAATTATTAACATGATTGAAGAGAATGGTTTTAATATTTTGCGTATGCAAAAGCTTAGAATGGCTCCTGATCACGGAAAAGAATTTTACGCTGTACATAAAGAACGTCCATTTTTTAATGAATTAGTTGAGTTTATTACATCAGGCCCTGTCATTGTTATGGCACTCGAAAAAGAGAATGCAATCAAAGCATGGCGTGATTTAATGGGTGCAACTAATCCTGCAGAAGCTGCTGAAGGAACTATTCGTAAATTATTTGCTGAAAGTATCGGCAAAAATGCTGCGCATGGCTCTGATGCACCAGAAACTGCAGCACAAGAATTGCGCTTCTTTTTCAATGATCTATAATTGAGATCATAATAGATAGTAAATAAAAAAAGGGTAGGAACAATAATGTTCCTACCCTTTTTACTGTAGTCTCATTTAACATATTAGGATACTGTAACATGCAAACTATTAAAGCAATACTATTATCATTTACTTTAGCTGCCTCTACCACTCAAGCTCAAAGTTGTACATTACATAAAACTGACAGCAACAATACAAAAACCGCAGTAAAAACAGCTCCATCCATTGAACAAACTTTTGCTATGATCAAACCGGAAGCAGTCGCAAAAGGCGATGCAGGCCAGATCATTTCATTAATTGAAAAAAATGGCTTTAACATTGTTCGCATGGAAAAACGTACGTTCACTAAAAAGCAGGCTGAAGATTTTTATACTGAGCACAAAGGACGCCCTTTTTATAACGATTTAGTCGATTATATCAGCTCAGGACCTGTCATAGCTTTAATGCTTGAAAAAGAAAATGCGATTACCGATTGGCGTACATTACTTGGTGCAACCGATCCTGTACAAGCGAATATGGGTACCATACGCAAAATGTTTGCTGAAAATAAAAGTCAAAATGCTGCACATGGCTCTGATTCTCCGGAAGCTGCAAAACGTGAACTTGCATTCTTTTTTAAAAACGAGAATTAATCGATGAAAAACTATTTTTTTTGTTTGATATTTTTTTGCATGAATGCATATAGTGCAGATAATGAACAACAAGCATTAAAAGAATTAAATGCAATGCTTGACCAATATGGCATTCCATTACGTGTTGATGAAAACAAAAACCTTCTGCAATTAGATCCTACTTGTTCGCCACCACCAATTAAAACTAAAAAAGACACACAAAAGACAAGACGCTGGTATGAGTACGGAACGCCTCCAGTTACTTATAAAGAAAATCCAATTTTTTTAAAAGATCATTCAGGCACAAAAAAAAGTAAACAAACAAAACTTACAGCAAAAGCACGACGTCTAAAAAACAGATCGGTTTCCTATGTTATCGCTCATAAAATTGAACAACCTACATCTGATATGGAAGAAACTCATACAGTTATTGAAATGAGTCAAGAAGAACAATCATTGGTCAGTAAGATTGAAAATGAACCTCATGATTCAAACTGGTCTCCAGTTATTAGTAGACTGCTTAGGCTCATAGGATATTAAAAAAAGAGCGAGAGTCTTTTCTCGCCCTTTTTTTATAACTTCAATTTAGTAACTCACTTTTCATAATTAAATAATCATGAATAAATCATTAAAACTTTGTAATCCACACACCATACATACCGGCAGCAATACTCACTACATTCGCTAATGTAAGAAACATAATCAATTTCGCACGATCAACATGTGAAAATATTTTTTGTACAATTAAAACTTCAACAAATACACTTGTCACAACGCCAACTAAATAGGTCAAGATAAATGTTAATAGCGCAGGCAAATGTATCAAAGCTGCAGTTGCATCCACACCAAAGACAGTAACACTACTCATAAAGATTGAAACCGCATTCATGAATAACGTAACACCTAAAATTTTAATCAATGATTCACGATGCGATAACAACAAATACATGATTAACAGCTCTGCTAAAAATCCGGCAATAATAAGATACCAACTTATAGCCTCAACATCAGCCAAATGAGCTGTTTGTAAAGGAACCGCCGCACATAGTGCACCTACATGTACACACAAAGCATAAAAAACTACCAATATATTCATTAAACCATCTCCCGGCTAATTATTGACCACATCTACTTTTAAAACATCTCATATATCTTGTTTTTTGTAACATCGATTTAAACGCATCATCAAATGCCCATTCGAATAAGCAACGATTACATTCTTGATCATGTAAATATTCTGAAGCACATGGGCCTTGTATTGGATATCCCAACTGGAACCAATCTTTTATACCACCAGGATAATCAACAACATGTTCAAAACCCATACAGCGCAATAAAATATAGGCCTTTTCACCCGCATCACATGCATCTAATGCACAATAAACAACTATATCAGTTGAACGATCCCAATCTTGCATTTCATAAATTAACTTATCCAAAGGAACATTGATAGATCCTGCAATATGACAATCCTGATACCATTTTTCTGAAAGAACATTGATCACAAGAAGATCTTGTGATGCTGCCATTTTTGCTTTTAAATCATCGGCTGAAATTTCCGGAATACAGCCAAAATCTTGTTGTACAATCTCTTGCACCTCGTTGGTATCCAAATGATAAATATCATCAATAACATCTTCTAGAACTTGGAATAATGCCGGACTTAATGTTTTACACTCTTTTGTAATAATATGAATAGGAACAATTAATAGGCAGATAAGAAAAAACTGTAGCATTTTCATGTTTTCTCCTTTTAATGAATATACTACAATCAAGGTAACAAGAACGAAAAAAGAAAGCCAAGCATTTAGACTTTCTTTTTATTTATTTTATTCTGAAATTGTCGAAGGACGTCTCTCTTTAGCCGCTTCATCCAAAATACCATTCACAAATTTATAGGCATCTTTTTCTGAAAAACATTTTGCTAATTCAACCGCTTCATTAATAATAATATTCAATGGAACATCTGAATGCTCTATTTCATACATAGCATAACGTAAAATCAATTTAGTACACAAACCGACACGATCAAATCGCCAATTTTGTAAAAATGGCTTAATCGCCATATCAAGTTCATCTGTATGATTAATAATTTCTTGAGCAGTTTTGAATGCTTCACTATCAAACGGAATCTCTATAGCGAAACCATGAGTAATATTTTCTGCGATTGACTCTAATGAATCTTCATATGAATGACCTTCAGCCGCATAAAGCAAATGAAATATTAATGAACGAATTTCTCGACGAGATAAGTCGCTATACATCAATACTTCTGTATCCGACAAAAAATCATCGCCCCTAATTCCTGAACTCATAAATGTTATCCCTAACTTTTTTTTACCCGTTCAATATATTTTGCATCACGCGTATCAACTTTAATAGTCTCACCCTCGTTAACAAAAAGAGGAACCTGTATCACAAGACCGGTTTCTAAAGTCGCCGGCTTTGTTGCACCACCCTGAGCTGTATCACCACGTACTCCCGGAGGAGTCTCTGTTATTTCAAGCTCCATGAATAAAGGAGGAGTTGTGCCAATCGGTTTATCGTTGAAATTTAAAATGGTATAGACTTCTTGTTCTTTTAGATAATCAAGAACTTCTTCAATTTGATTTTTATTTAATTCAACTTGCTCATATGATTCTTGATCCATAAAATTATATAAACCATTATCTTCATAAAGATATTGCATTTGACGATACTCTAAATCAGGTGCTGGAAATTTTTCTCCTGATCTGAACGTTTCTTCATGCATTAAGCCGGTAATCATGTTTTTCATCTTTGTACGGACAAATGCACCGCCTTTTCCCGGTTTGACATGCTGATAGTCAAGCACCATGAACGGTTCGTTTCGGAATAATATTTTACAACCTTTACGAAAATCTGAAGTAGCTATCACAGACATACCTTTTAATAATGCGGTTTATAGGACCTTTTAAGTATAAAAAAGCTATACAAAAATTGCAATGCAATCCGGCTAAATAAAAGGAATTTTTCAACATTTTTCATAAATATAGACTTGAATCAATCTAATATGTTATTATTTTGATAATATCATATCTGTAAATTAATTCTTTTAAGGAGAATTAGTATGTTTGTTTTATATTTTTTCTTACTTTTTTTACCTGCTCTTAGTTTTGGTGATAATACCTCATCATCGCCTGAAAAAAACATATCACAAAGCAATCTCAAAGATCCTGCAGGAGAGTTTTTATCTGAACAAAGATTTAACGCCGAAAGACGCAAAACCAGCAATGTAATTAATCCACATAACTGTTTTGAAAAAACAGCCTCATTACACATGCTTGCTCGATTGGAAAGACGACAGCCAACCTTGGTCAAATAAAACCTTATTTGACCCTTTACAAAATGCCCTATACAATAAAAATATGACCATAAACAAAGGGTATTGAATGAAAAATATACATAAAGCAGATCCTATCATCAGCCAACTGATCACCGCTGAACAAAACCGACTTGAACAAGAACTTAATCTCATTGCATCAGAAAATTACACTTCCCCTGCTGTTTTACAGGCTACCGGCTCAGTATTAACCAATAAATATGCTGAAGGATATCCGGGCCAACGTTATTATGCCGGATGCCAGGTAATTGATCAAGTTGAGAATATAGCTATTGAACGCGCAAAAAAACTGTTTAATGCTGAGCATGCAAATGTACAACCTCACGCAGGTTCACAAGCAAATATGGCAGTTTACTTTGCGTTACTACAACCGGGTGATACTATTTTAGGCATGAGTTTAGCCGAAGGCGGACATCTTACTCATGGACATAAAGTAAATTTTTCAGGCCAATTTTACAAAAGCGTTCAATACAAAGTCAATCCGCAAACTGAACAACTTGATTATGATGAGATTGAACAATTAGCCCTTGAACACAAACCTAAACTTATCATTTGTGGTGCATCAGCCTACTCCCGCATTATAGACTTTGAGCGCTTAAGTATCATTGCAAAAAAAGTTAATGCATACCTACATGCCGATATTGCACACATTGCCGGATTAATTGCAGCAAACTTGCATCCTAATCCATTTCCTCATGCAGATGTTGTCACTACAACAACACATAAAACATTACGCGGCCCGCGCGGTGGCATGATCTTGTGCAAAAAAGAACTGGCACAAAAAATAGACAAAGCAATTATGCCCGGGACACAAGGCGGTCCATTTATGCATATTATTGCTGCAAAAGCGGTTGCATTTGCCCAAGCATCTACCCCTGAATTTGTTAATTATCAAAAACAGGTAATTAAAAATGCCCAAGCGATGGCAAAACAGCTGACTGAATTTGGTATGCGCATCGTTTCAGGTGGCACTGACAACCATCTGTTTATTGTCGATGTACGATCAAAAAACATCAATGGTTTGCAAGCAGAGCAAGCATTACAAAAAATTGGTATAACTATTAGCCGTAGCTGTATTCCATTTGATCCTGAAAAGCCATGGATAACCAGCGGCATTCGCATTGGAACACCGGCAGTTACCACACGCGGCATGAAAGAATTGGAAATGGCCGACATTGCACATTACATTAATCAAGCTCTTACTCATCACGAAAATGAAGATAAGCTTGCACAAATAAAAGAGCGTGTTACCACATTATGCAACACGTATCCTATTTACCGACAAACAAATATGGTCAATGATACTGTATGTGAACAGCTTAATGCTTAACCGGCCGCTTTAGTATGTTGCCCTTGAGAAGCAAGATTTTTTTGCAAAAGAATGGATTCACCCAATGAATGCGGTGTAATTTTTGTTTTATTAAATCCATTCTTTTGGAACAAATGCAATGATGGCTTATTGTTTGCATCAACGCGAGCCTCTATTAATGTACAACCTGATGCTATCATTCTGTTTAATGCAACTTCTAATAAACGTTGTCCGTTGCCTGCATTCCTATTTGATTCATCTACACGTATTAAATCAATATTGGCAACTTTAGTCACGGTTTCTTCATCTGTTTTTTTTACCCGAGTCGCATATATTTTGAACTGTATTTCACCAATCTTCACTCCATTTTCATCTCTTAAGTAAAAAACATAAAAATCCATAGTGCGTGGAATTTTACTCACTTTACCTTCAATTAATGCTTCAGCATACATGAATCCATTCATTAAACTTAAAATAAATAAAGCATAACATCCATTTTTCATCTTACCCCTCCATAATTAAACAACCTTCATTACCACAATGATACTATAATTCACATTGAAATATAAACAATATTATTAAAAACTATATAGAATACTCATTGACGTAGTATTTTTTACATATACTACTATTTAATATATAAAATCATGCAATTTTTTTGAAAATTAATGAATACAAAAAACATTATTTGCTCATCTCAAAAAAATCTCACGTTGCAAAAACATGTGATGATTAAAGATACTCCACTTCTATTAGATCCAATGCATCCACCAGTTAATACGTATCGAAAGACTAGAAAGTCGCTTGGAAAAAGAACATTTTACAGATATGAATCGCATATCCCACACCAAATGAAAATACCCAATAAAATGGGACTATGTAGCGATATTCAATATGTGAAGGAAAAGTGCTCAAGCCAGACAATAAACAGATTAAGATAACAAATAAAGCTGTATATTTTTTGTCACGCCATAATAAAAACAAACCTATATAACCAACTATCAAATATAGCCTCATATAAAGCTGTCGTAACAAAAAACGTATTGCCGAACCAAATGAACTGAATGCGCAAACCAATTTTTGCTTAATACCAACACAATGCGCATAAGGCGATTGTGCATAAAAAATCCATTGCAAACCGGGCAATAAAACATCCGGTAAACGATACAATAATGTTTTTAAATAATGCAATGGCTCTTCGCGTACATTTTGTTTGAATTCTTGCATTGCAACTTCGTCAAATTCCGGTGTACCATATTGCAATCCATATTTTGTGCCAATAAAATCACGCACATACTCATCATTTAATGCATGGCCCCATTTGTTTGGAATTTCGCCCAATCCCTCCAGCATGCTTTGCCCTGCCGGACTGACAACATACCGATTATAATTATCCATATTGAATTTCATAAAAGGAACCCAAAACAAACCGCAACAAGTAATCCAAGTGGAAACAAGAACATACAGTATGTTATCTTTATATTGAGGTTTTTTATACAGGACAATTAATAAAAAAAATGTTGCTAATATAACTGATAGAAACAGAGTTGGCCGCATCCATAAACAGATAATGAAAAACAATAGACAAGAAAAAAATCCAACTTTTGAAATAGCATTACGTAGATAAGACAACATGCCATATACCAGCATCAACAAACCATAATAAGCCCACACATCACGAACCGGCATAAGATTATATGCAATGAGAGGAAAAAACAGCAATTGAGCAATACCACACAAAAATGCTACACCTCTATTACCGAATAATAAAAGAGCAACTTGATAGTAAAATAACATCAATAATGAAAAGATAATAATCTGCATTATTTGTATATCAAAGAATTTAAACGAATGAGTAATTTTCCATAGAAATCCTAACAACACACCATAACCGACAGTATCATTGATGGGAAAAGAAGCTGTCGGTTCCTCAAAATCAAGCTTGTTAATTTGATCAAAATCAATAAGCGTATTCTTTTCTTGCATTTCTTCTTTTATATGAGCTGATAATGCAGGATTTAATTTCACCGAAGCATAGTTAATGAGATTATAGCCAACTTGCCCATGTACTTGTGTTATTGCAAAATAAACATGAGGATTATATATAAACAAAAATATAACATTAACAATTAAAGATAACCCTACAAGCGATAAAGCATATGTATTAAATAATGTAGACTTCATAATAATTTACTTTTTATTCAAGGTTATCTTGTTCACCTAAAGATTCAACTAACTCAGATATTTCCAATAAAATATCACGAATATGAACTCTTTGAGATGATGAAACATAACCGTTCTCTTTACTCCTATCGACTACATCGAGATCTGTTCGACCAAAGAGTGGATTTTCATAAATTTCAACACCTTGAGCCTCCATTGTCTCAAGCATCGCTAGCAAATCATCCATCGGATTCATTATAGACATATAAATTAACAATAAAAAAATATACCTCATATATATTCCTTTTCATTTTTTTGCATTTCAATCATCATAAACCAACCAATTCTATTCCATCCTAACAAGCAGGCAGCACAATAAGCTAACCAACGAAATACACCTAATTTATAAAACAATAAATCATGATTAGTGGCAGGAGCTTTTAACAATTGTAACGTTACCGGATACTTTTTGAGCATTTTCTTTATCTCTTTTGATGTATATGCCTTTGTTCCCGGACTTTCTTGATGATCAAATAAAATATCATCCCATTTGGCAAAAGGCCTACCTTTAAATAATCCTGCCAAAAGATAACGATAAAAAGCAAACAATGAATGTTTATTATATATCATCAATTTAATAGTGCCACCAGGCCTGGTTACACGAATTATTTCTGATAAACATTGCTCCATATCAGGTGAATGATGAATAACACCCCAAGAGTAGGTTAAATCAAACCGATTATCTTGATAGGGAATATGCTCGGCATCGGCAACTTTAACTTCTTTTGCTGATAATCCAAAAAGAGATAAACGTTTTTGCGTATTATAAATTGCCTCTTGTGTTAAATCAATACCATGTGCAACTGCACCTGATCTAACCCATTGCGTAAAATCAGTTCCCGCACCAATACCAACTTCCAACATCTCTTTGCCATGCCAGCGAGGAAATTGTGCAAATGAAAAAATTTCCGGCTCAATAGTATAACGATGCTGTTCAATTTCTTGGAAATAAGCTAACGTATATTTTTCTTTTAAAATATACTCAGTCCCACAACTAGCCTTATTCCAATAGGCTTTCACTTGACTTTTTAATTGCTCATCTTTCATTATTCTAATTCCTTTTTTATGCCTATAAACATTTGTTGTGCTATGCTATTTTACATACATAATCAAAGGATGTTATATGCATTTCACTAAACCAATCTTTTCTGGAGCATACCATATTCTTCAGGAAGTAAAAAAATATCGCCCTATCATTATGCAATTTTTTGTTTTTTCATTTGGCACACTGTTCACTCGTGGCATCTCGCTCATCTTCGCTCCCATCACTATGCATATGCTATCACCAACAGATTATGGTTTACTTGCACTAGCAAATAGTTTTATCAGCATATTATCAGCTTGTTTAGGCCTTGGTTTACGCCAAGCATTACCCTTATTTTACTTTGAATACAATCGACAACAAAAAATTGATTTGATTCATGACATTATATCTTTATATACGTTCATTTCGGTAACTATTGTATGCATCATACTCTGGCAACTTAACTTTGTAAATCAACTCATCTTTGCAAATGAATCCTCACATACATTGCTTATATTAAGCCTATTTATCTCTTTTATATATTTTTTTGTTGAGCTTTTTTATCAACTATTACAATATCGACAAAAAGCCTGGCTGCTGACTAAAATACAATCTTTAATTGCATTGCTCATAATTGTATGCAATCTTTTTTTTCTTTGTATTATGCAATGGGGATTAATAAGCATTTTATTAGGTCAAGCAATTGGTATGACCTGCGTAATAGCAATTGCTATCAGAACATATTATAAGTACCACATATATATGCCAATAAATGCAAAACGAACTATATATACAATGAACTCATACATTTGGTATGGATTACCATTTATTCCCAGCATGTTATTTGGCACCTTATTAGCATCGGGAGATCGATGGGTTTTGGCACATCTTTCATCTATGCATAATGTCGGCATTTACTCATTAGCAAACACATTAACACAACTAATTAATATGATACTTTTATATGCTATTACCGGATCGTATATGCCACACCTACTTAATACATTTCACACACAAAAAAACCGAATCTTTGCTATTGAACAAGAAAATAAAAAGATCATGTGGTTTTGTATGTGTGCAAGTTTTTTAATCCTTTCTATTGGATTTGGCTGTACTAAATCCATTTTATACTGGTTAATACCGCTCAAATTTCATGAAGCGATTAATTATATGGGTCTTTTATTAATCGGATCTGTTTTTTATTTAGGAACTCATTTTTTAAACTGCTTAATACAGTATCATAAAAAAAGTCGTTTTTTAGGCTTCGTACTTATACTGCCTGCAAGTTTAAATATTGTGCTTAACATATTACTTGTTCCTTACTTTTCTATCTATGGATGCGTGATTGCCACATTAATTTCATATGTTATGTATTTTCTTATCACACTACTATACAACAAAAAACTATGCCTTTACTCAAATTTAACTATGCATAAATAGGGCTGTTTACATCAAGATTCATTCGGTTCATACTCAAAGAAAATGAGGTAGTAATACGAGTAAAGAATTATACTCATCAATTAACATTGAAGGATCTGGTATGAAATCTCACCATTACCTTTTATTCATCCATGCTCTTATGATATACGGTAACATTTTATGTTCTCACACCGCTCCTAATAAACCAAAAGTACCGCCTTTACCAATACCCCTCAAGTAACTTCTGATTATATAGAACAACATTACGGAAAACCAAATTCACCACATTTACCCTTAACTCCCAGAACTTCTGCACATATCATTCTCAAACAACTGCTTGAAGCCTTTAGTTAAAATAATTGAGACAAGGCTCGCACAAAATCATTAACATCGCCTGATTTGAAAAGCAATGCCTCTTTAGGGCGCCAACATACATCAGTAGTCACTACCGGTTTACCACACCACAAGGCCTCTTCAATGCTGACACTTGCACCATCACTCAATGTAGGGCGCACAAAAACATCCACTTTTTTCAGTAATGGCCAGAGCTCTTTTTGTCCGGATAAAATATAGATATGATTTTGTAATTCAAGCTGCTCAATCCGCTGCATACATTGCGCAAAATAATCTTTATCACCCATTTGACCCAAAACAAAAATCAAACCGACATGCATATCTTTTTTACGCAATTGAGAAAGTGCATCAATAGACTGATCAAAACCGTATAAATCTTTTCCATCAATAAGTGATAACGCAAAAGCATTACCCAACAACAGATGGTCATGTTCTGCAATAAAATTGAATATCTCTTTGGGATAGGTCTGTATAATAGCTTTTTCTCGTTTCTCATCGGGAGGTAAAAATGCAGATTCAATAGTAGTTATTCGTGCAGGCATAATACTACTTTGCTGATAACTTTGTGCAGTGCGCGAACCAATATATATATGTTTTTGTATATACGGCATTAATCGGTTTAAACTGTCTTTCCAATCTTTTGACTGTTTATACAGATATCGACAGTCATGCTCAATCAATACAACATCAAAGGTTAATATTTTTTTCAACCACACAATAAAACGTAATTCACGCAATCCATTGCTTAAATACAATGTATGCAAATGCAATTCATGCGGTTTATATTTCATTAAAAAATAAAAGAGATGCAACAAATAAACATAAAAAAAACGATAGCGAAACTCTCGACAGGTATTGAAATGTATCACATGATTTGCCTGCTTTTTAAGTTTTGCAATTACACGTTGCACATGAACTGAAACACCGCCCAAGGGCGGTGGTGTTGGCCCCAAAACTGCAATTCGTCTGTTACATATATCATCTGTATACTGATGTTTTAATACATTCATTTACAAAATCTCTCAACATGCGATTTCCAAGTGAAGTTTTGTATCACTTGCTGCTGCAATCTATTGCCAATTTCATTTCTTTGCGCCAATTGCATATTGACAACATGCTCAATTGCATGGACAAAACCATCTATATCATCAGGAGCAATCAACAAATGATCCTTCTTTTGTTCATACAACAATTCTGCTAATTGCTCAATATCAGATGCAATTATCGGTTTTGCCATCGCCATATATTCAAAAAGTTTTGTTGGTGAACCAAAAAATCGAGTGCCGTCACGATTACTTTGTGTTGGGCATAAAAATGCATCACAGGAACTTAAATATGCCGGCACCTGTTCACTATTAATCATGCCGACGAATGTTACATTATCAAGCACATTTTCATACTTGAGCATTGTATATAATGTTTTTCTTAATAATCCGTCACCAATTAATAAAAAATGCACATTCTTATTTTTTCTGACAACACGTGGAATAATATCACCTAATAACTCAACCCCATGCCACGGACCAAAAGTACCTGAAAATCCAAATACACATCGATCTTGTATGTTTAAACTTTTGCGCAATGCCATACGTTCATCATGTAATATATGTGGATTAAATTGGTTAATATCAACACCGTTAGGATTAACTTTTATTTTTTGTTCATCAATTCCACGATCTATCAACTGCTCTTTGAGTACCTGAGAAACAACTATTATAGTATCGGCATGATTTAAATTAAATTTTTCAACTTTTTCAATCAACCATGATAAATGCAGCTTACGCCCTTTTGACCAATGCTTATCTACCCAAACTTCTGATCCATTAAATTCTAAGAACAAGGGAATATTAAATGAAGCACTTAACCATACGCCAACACAATTGAGCATACTATAACGCTGATAAATAAGATTAACATTGTTCTTTTTGATAATTTTTATTGATTTCAAATAAAAGATGATATTTGAAATGAGCGCATTTAATTTAAAACCAAACGGCTTTAGCCATGCTGGCATATGCAATAACGTTACATTCTGTATCGCATGCTGCAGCAATTTATGCATCGCAGAACTTACAATAAACAGGTCATGTCCAAGTTGATTCAAGCCATTGATAACACCCAACGTATGCGCAACTGAACCGCCACCAATAAGATCTTTTGTGCCAAGATCGGTGCGAAGATATATTATGCGTTTTTTTTTATTTTGCATATACACTCTCTTAACTATAATATCTTAAGTGTCACACGCCAAAACATTTTGCACCGCCCATAAATGATACGAATAGTCCACCGATGCATCATTTCTGTTTTGTTGATGCATTTTTTTTATTGTATTCAAATCAAGAATATCTTGCCAATCACCTTGCTTAATTGATAATAAATCACCAAAATAATCATTAAATTGCTTACCTTGTTTGAACCAACGAGTTGTGGGTGCAGCAAATCCCATTTTTTTGCGATAAATTACATCATGAGGCAAAATAGTCTCTGCAGCTTTTTTGAGAATATATTTAGTTACCCCATTATGATATTTAAACTTTTGAGGCATGCTCAATGCAAATTCTACCAATGCATGATCAAGAAACGGCACTCGCGCTTCAACTGAAGCTGCCATGCTCATTTTATCAACGCGCATTAAAAGCAGTTCGGGCAGCCGATGTTTCAATTCCAAATAACCCATTTGTGTCAGAATATCTGCGTTTTTCACTTCTTTGCGTAATTGATTACGATACCAATCTGCCATTGCATAACTATCGGTTAAATGCATCTGAGGAAAAAACATCTGCATAATCTCATTTGCCGGTGTATTTGATGTAATATGCAACTCTGTTTGTTTTACATATTCATTAAACACTACCGCACCACTATAAAAAAGTTCTTTATTATGTGCCCAATTATTGAGAATATCGAGTTTACCAAATTTAGTAGGAAATATTTTTTGTGCCCCATAGAACATTCCCTTTTTTGCAACATCAGGAATAATTTTTTGTGTAGCATACCACCACCGATATGTATCAACATATTGCGCATATTGATTATAACCACAAAAAAGTTCATCTGAACCTTCACCAACCTGCACAACAGTGACATTATGTTGCTTTGCTAATTTTGAAACAAAATGAATAGGTACACAAACGCAATCGCCAAGTGGCTCATCTTGGTGATATACCATCTGCTGAAAAAAATTAAATGCATCTGATTCATTAATAATAATTTCATGATGATCTGTATTATATAACTTTGCAATCTTGCGTGCCCATTTGAGTTCATTATATTCAGGACCATCTGAAAACGCCACGGTAAATGTTTTCACATTATCAGTAAGCTCTGACATCAATGCAACATTCAAACTCGAATCAATACCACCGGATAAAAACACTCCAAACGGCACATCTGACATCATTCTTTTTTTTATTGAACGGCGCAAAAGTGATCGAATACGCTCAATATAATACTCTTCATTCAGATTAGATGCATGCACTACTAACCGTTTTGCTAAATCATACCATTGCGTAACATGCATTTTTTTTTGTGTATCAATTTTAATATAAAAGCCGGCCGGTATTTTATAGACATCTTGCCACATCGTCATAGGTGCAGGGGTGGCAAGATAAGTGAGGTAGTGATATACACTTTCTTTATTTATTTTTTTTTGTATCCAAGGCAGTTGCCATAATGCTTTGATTTCTGATGCAAAACTGACCATATTATCTTTAAAAGAAAAATACAACGGCTTAACACCAATCCGATCACGCACTAAAAAAAGTTCATTCGTTTTGAAATCATATAAACTGAATGCAAACATGCCATGTAATTTATTGAGCAATATATCAATGCCCCATTGCTTATAGCCATGCAAAATAACTTCTGAATCGGAATGAGACACAAAAATATGACCTAATGATGTTAACTCTTGCTTCAACTCTTTATAATTGTAAATTTCACCATTAACACAAATAATAACCTGCTTGTCTTTATCGATCATTGGTTGAGCTGCAGCATCTGATAAATCAATAATACTTAATCGGCGATGTATAAGCGCGAGTTGATGATCATTATCTGACCAAATGCGAAAACCGTCCGGTCCGCGATGCACTAATGCTTGCTGCATGTTATGTAACCAAGATTGATTAATTTCAAATTTATTGTTTTTAAGATTAAAATAACCTGCAAATCCGCACATGCTTCATTTTTCCTTTTATATCAAATTCGATTTTACAAACGCTCTTTTAAGATATCCATAATATTCCTTCGTATAAAATCATATCTTTCATTTTTTGAGGAATTCGATGCAAATCTACAACATCAATTGTATAAACAATATTACTTTCAGCTAACATAGATTTCGCTTCATTAATTGCATACAAAGGAATTTTATCTCCGGTGTCGACAGCAACATCAATATCAGAAAAAGTACTATGCGTTCCTCGAACACGTGAACCAAATAGATATATTTTTGCCTGAGGAAATAAAAGTTTTAATAAACCAATTATTTTATCTTTGTCTTCGGTTGAAATACCATGATCAATCTGATTATTTTTCATTACTTTTTCTCACTATGCACACGCTTTAATTCAAATAACGCTTTGAGCATCTTCATGCCACCACCCATAATATCAAGTTTGCTTCCGGCCTTATCATACCAAACGGTTGGAATTTCACCAATCTTGAAACCATGTTTTTTGGCAAGATATAACAGCTCAACATCAAATGCCCATTGCCCTTCTTGCATATCATTGATAACAGCTTCAATAACCGAACGCTTGAACAACTTTGCACCACATTGATAATCAACGTGCTTAATTCCAAAAAGCATGCGAACTAAATTATTATAGACAAGTTTGCGGCCCCATTCCTTTACCCATGGACGTGGCGCATCGATTTTTGATTCAGACATATAGCGACTTGCAATCAGACCATCATAACCACTCATTTTTTCATACAGTTCATAAAAATATTGTGGTTCAGTTGCCATATCAGCATCAACAAAACCGATAAAACTATTATCACGTGTTAATGCATCGACAAATCCTGCAATGATAGCAATACCTTTTCCGGCTTGCTTTAAATCCAATAGACGAATTTCATCACCTAAATCTTGTTGTATTTTTTGCACAACTTCAAAAGTATTGTCCACACATCCGTTGAGAACAACCAGCAGTTCGAAATCAACAATTTCTTGCTGTTTTAGTGTATTAAAAAATTGATAATAGGCAGATAATGTTTTCCCGATACGCTTTTCTTCATTATATGCAGGTATGATGATACTTATTTTATCCATGTTATAACTCTAATTGAATGTTTACTGTTTTTACTGAGCATAGCATGAATAACAAAACTATAAAAAAATTCAAAAGAAATTTAATTATTAATTACTTAAAAGCATATCTTTTAAACAGTCAACAACCTCATCCATAAGCTGAATCCAATTGTTCGGTTCTTTTTGCCTAAACAATCGCATACTCGGATACCAAGGAGAATCTGATCGATTTTGCAACCAACGCCAATCGGCCGAATAGGGCAGCAATGTCCAAACCGGCAGATACATGGCACCTGCAACATGCACAATAGAAGTATCAGCTGAAATAATCAAATCCATCTCTTTCATGACAGAAACAGTATCCATAAATGGACCATGATCTACATCTAAACCTTCAATCACCTTAAACGGACAATGCGCATCATATTTATTTAATAACTCTTGGCCATCGCCTTTTTGCAAGCTATACACACTCACGCCTGCAATACGAGTTAACGGTTCAAACACTTCGAGCGGAATACAACGTTGCACATACTTATTCTGCTGTAGATTCGACTTGTTTGAATACCAACAAATACCGACTTTAAAATTTGTATCGTTTTTTAATTGTTCATGCCAATGCCGATCTAATGTTGGATCGGAAAAAAGATACGGCATCGGATTTGGAATTGTCTCAACAGATGTTTTGAAAATACGAGGCAAACTGAACATCGGGACACAAACAGCTCCACTATATATAGGATCTTGCATGGTAATGACTTGATCGATATAAGGACATAATGAAAACAGTTTTTGCAATGAACTATGCGTTTGTACCACAATTTTTTTTGCACCGGCTTTTTTAACGTCATGTACATATCGTAAACATTGGATATTATCACCCATGCCCCATTCACTCAGAAGCACCACCTCTTTATCTTCAAAAGAGCGTGGCGTCAACTCAAATAACTTATATTTTTTGTGAATACGCTCAACAGAACCATATCGCCATTCAAAAAAATGAAGCCCTTTTTCATAGTGCCCCAATGTAAGTAATGCTTTTGCGCAACCAAACAAAGCATTTTCATGTTTTGGATCACATTCCAATGCTTTTTTATACCAATGCACTGCCTGATCACACAAACTCAATTGCAATAAAATATAGGCGATATTATAATTTGCATGCACATTTTTTGGATCATGCACAACTGCTTGCGCATAATATGGTAATGCGCGCTCAAAATCATCCTGCTTAATGTACGCAAAACCTTGACAGGTCAAATTGGCTATATCAATTGATGCACACACAAAAGAAAAACTGCATAACAATAAAAATATATATTTCATAAACTCATGCTTCTTTTTGTGCACACAAAAGAACATCATCAAACAACTCTTTCCAGCGGTGCATCATATCTTTTTTATGCTCTGAGGCAAAAGCTTTTATCTTTTTGCGCATGCTGAAATAATCAGTGTTTTCAATTTTATGCTGCAAGTCTTGCCATGAATCATAATACACAATTAACTCTTTATGATCTTTGCAATACCACTCATTGAATTCAAACGTACGGTTTTCCAGCATACTACTCATTACCGGATGAATCGGCGCACCTTCATCTTCAAGTTGTTTTAAAAAACTGATTGAAGGAACAAAATGTACTAATCCACGATGAAAATCTTCAAACAAACATAAATTTGACCATTGATACGGCCAATACATAATACCTTTAAAATCTGCTATATCATTGGTACCATTATAACGACCGGAATATGTTTTAATATTATTTTTTGTGCATTGCTCATTAATGTAATGCATTTGCTGTTCGTTTAAGCGTGGATATAAAAACACCGTACTTTCTTTATCAACGTGAGCAGGCACCGACCATTTTGGATCTCGATAGCGATTAGTACCCTCTACGACACCAATCGGCTTAATGGTACGCAATCCAATATCCACTCCTTTTTGCAATGCATGGTACCATTCGTATGGTGTATACGAAACTACAAACACATTGTTTTTTTTTGTTGCTGTACGAAAGAGTTCATAATATGTTTCATCAGGAAAATCTAACGGCTTATGTGAAGGTGAAAAGAAAAAATCAAATCGATTACACACCCAAATAATTAATGGCTTTTTCCAATTATCATTTTGTAAAAAAATACGACTTAATGGTGCTGTATCGGAAGTAATAATTGCATCAAACTGATCAAAGTAATCTTTATGTTTTTCCCAAACACGCTGTGCACGTTCAGCGGTTATGTTATACACATACAACCCCGCATTTTGTCCTTCAAAATGTTCCAGCGGTTTGTCAAAAATAAACCATGGTGTTACATCAATATCAAGATCTTTTGCAACACGATCAACCTCTAAAATACATCCTTTATGAAAACCAATATGCAAATATTTAAGTTTGCGTTCTTTTTTAGTTTCAACCGAACGCTTTGTTAATTGTTGTTGTCCTTGTTGCATATACCACGGAGTAATCGACATCAATCCAAAATGCATGCATAACAAACTAACTATTAATTGCTTTCTCATTCTTTTTCATCCTTTTGTTATTTTATTAATGCTCTAAACAATCCAAATCTAAATCCTGCAATAACCATAAACCCATTGCTTTACGCTGAACACGTGTTTCTTTTTCTGCAGTTTTTTCCTCAATCAATACAACCGGATGAGACAAATTAAATGGTGATTTTGTCAGATCATAAGGCATATGATGACCAGTGTGTTTTTCCTGATTCAATTCAGTATCCAAATGAGTCGACATTAATAGAAATTGTGAACCACTTGCTTTCATATTGCGCAATAAATTACATGCATCAGCATAATTTAAATGTGCCAATACATCACGACATATTATCATATCCGCTTGAGGTAGCGGATCTTTGGTACTGTCTAAGCATAAAAAGTGATGATTCTCATCTGTAAAATGTTCACGATTTTTTGCGATCATTTCTGGAACAATATCCACACCTAAATAATGACACTTTTTCAAATCAACTGTTTGCATCCAATAATAATCACCGCAACCAATATCCAAAATCGTATCTATTTTTAATGTATCACATAATGTAGCAAGTTCATTACGGACTATTTCAGTTGAAGACAAACTTGAACCTTGACCGGAACGAGATTTGTCACCTAACCAATAATTGGTATGATAAATTTCAGCAAAAACATCGGTCATATTTTTATGCGCAAAATCTTGAGTCATTTGATAACGATCCGGTGGTGTCACCATGTGCGACATATGCACATTGCATAATTCTTGATCAGTTTTACTTTTGATCGGAGCAACATAGGTATTTGTTTGTTTTTCAAATGCTGTATTGCGGCCTACCGTTACCAATCCAAATGCCTGACTTGAAATGAATAATATTATGAATATTTTTTTTTGCATGATTTCATCCTTTTTATATGTATACATATCTTTATTCGAACATTTTTCGCATTTTTCTAATAGTTTTTTACGTTAATACACCTAGCTTTTTCTTCCTTTTGTCATTCCTGCGAAGGCAGGAATCTATAATTATTATGGATTCCTGTCTTCACAGGAATGACAAAATAAAACCTATTTAATAACCTTTTTCACCTTCGAAGGCAACTCAAAAACCTGATCATACTCGAGCCATATCATCTAAACTTAAGCTTTTTCATAGCAAGTGCACACATCCCAAGCAAAATCCACAAACAGTAAAATTTACGGATTTGCGTTGTACCATAGGTACGATCTTTATAATGCACCGGCATATCAACAATTTTTAAATTCAATTTAGCAGCACCAAAAAGCAGATCAAAATCACCAAAAGGATCAAAGTTGCCAAAAAATGAACGATTACGCGCAATCAATTGATAATCCTCTTTCCACAATACTTTTGTACCACATAATGTGTCTTTTACTCTTTGGCCCAATAACCATGAAAAAAGACGACCAAAAAAGTAATTTGCAAAAAAACCTAATAAACGCATTGCACCGGTTTCCATGTTGTATACCAAACGAGAACCATTAATGCATTCACCTTTATTTTCAATCAATGCATAATAAAATTTGGGAATTTCTTCCGGTGGAGCGGTTAAATCGGCATCTAAAATCATAACAATATCACCAATAGCATAATCAAAACCCAAACGAACAGCATCGCCTTTGCCTTTGCCCTTTTGCACATGAATAGAAATTGATCTATCCGGATATTTTTTTGCAACACGCTTCATTTCATCCAATGTACCATCAACTGAGTTGCCATCTACAAAAATTAATTCCGTAAACTTTCCCATTTGTGGCGTACGTTTTACCGCAGCTTCGATATTACCTTTTTCATTCTTACACGGAATCACCACAGAAACGGTATAATCCTGCGCATCACGCTTAATGAACATCGGACGTGCAACAATTGATTGATGCAAACATAAACGATTTATGCCAGGAATATGTTTTATGAAAGCGTTAAACAGTGTAGAAATTAACGGGATATATACCGGCAACAACATAAAATGTGATTGGTGTACAACTTGATAATTTGAAAGATAAAGAACATGTGCAATATCTTCTTGTGTGAGCCAATTTTTGAATTCTGTTTTTCGACGCAATCCGATCTTTTGTGTTAAACGTAAAATAGGTTCCCAAATAGATGAATATGAATCAATAACAATGCGTGTGCCCGCATGACAAAAAGGTTTTAATGATTCAAATAACGCCTGAATATCATACGTATCCATAGTAATTGATGAAAGCATAATATAATCAAATGGCTCTTTTTCATCTAAATCTGCAATGGTACCGGTATAAAAATGATGGCGAGAATAAGTTTCCTTAGCTTCTTGAATCACCATAGGATCCACATCAACACCAACGCCATAACTTGGTTTTACCGCATCGAGTAAATAACCATTTTTGCATTGCAATGCCAAAACACGCATTCCCTCAGGAATAGTAAACCGATAGAATTTTTTCAATCTATGATGATAATAATGATTTTTTTCAAGCCAATACGAAAACGGTTTATAATCTTCAGGTATTTTTTTTAGCGCTCGTTGTTTAGGCACATCTTGATTCAACGAACCTTGGCTCAACGAATCTTGATTCAGCGGATCGTGATTCAGCGGATCGTGATCAAAATGATGTAACTGATCTTTTATAGGCTCTTTTTTTGTTTTTTGCTTTTCTTGAATTCCCATTACATTCATAACCTTTATGTTTTGCACATACTACACTCTCGGCACCTATGCTACACTTTTTTTGTAATTTGGCCAATACCAATTACAGACTCACCATTGTATTTACGCGTGCAAAGCGTCCTGCAAGAAACGCTTATAATAATCAACAGGATTTAAATTTGATGGTTTTCGCGTGACATTATAATCTTTATCATCAAATGCAATAATCTTCTTTTGATATGGTGACTGCCAATGATCAAAATGACAATACGCCGGTGACAAAATCTTGGTCGGTTCAAAATCAATAAAATAACGATTGATATGACTTTCATCATTTGCCCAAGCAACATAACCTCGTGCCAAATCAATATGTATACGCTCACTTGCTGTTTGAGTCAACTGTATAAAGGCATCTTTTGTTCCCCCATAAAACGCACCGGCATAATAATGCACTCCCTCATTTGCATGCACATATGCGGTGGAAATAGGATTTGCTTCATATGGTTTTATCATATCAAACAAATGCACTGATAATATAGTCGCAACGCGATCAGACAAAATTTCATCCCCTACTGCTTGCCCAAATGCCATATCAGCATCAATTGCATACACATAATCTAAATGAGCAAATTTATCTTTATTTTTATAGTATATTTCAAAACGCATCATACTATCATATGGCCATCCCATCTGCTCTTGATACACAGTTGTACATTTTTTGTGTTCATAAGGACTATCGGTAAAAACAAAATAAGTTACATCATGATTGGATAAAAAATAAGCATCTGCCGAATGTAATAATCTATCAACATACTGAATATAATTACCGGTAGCCATGACACAAAGGCCCACTTTTTTTTTATCATTAACGAGTATCTTTTGCTCATGTAAAACAAAAGTATGAAAACCCCAAAGACTCATTAATAAACTGGACACTAACAGTATATTTTTTTTCATTTAATCACCTTTTTATTCTATAGGAATGCCAGGGCAAACGCATTTAAAATTAAAGTTTAAAGGCATTTTTTAAGTATGATCCATCACTCTTTACAACAAAAAATATTTTTCTATTTTGTCATCCCTGAAGGGGATCCAGGCCAATGAAACTCTTAATAATCAAAGGAATATTATCAGAATAAGTCTAAAATAATTCGTAAAAAATTATAAAATTATTCTGGCAGAATCTCTCTTAGGATTATACCGGTTACCGCTGGATCCCCTTCAGGGATGACAAAATAGAAAAACATTTCATTAATAACGCCGCACTATTTTACAAATGCGCGATCTCACATTACCATAAATAAAAAGGCTTTTACACAGGAAATTATCGATGAACATAAAAAAAACCGTATTCATATCGTTATTATTTATTTTCGCCCAATCACATGCAGTTAAAATAGTCACCACCGGTGCACCAAAATCCGGCATTCAAATACTTGCCAATTGCATAAAAGAGATCACCAACATAAAAAAAAGCGCCAATATAAAAGGTGACATGTTGCTCGATGCAAAACAGATGCAACAATATGATTTGATTATAGGAACACCGGTATATAATGAGCGTAATCTGAATATAATTGCAAAACATAATGCAAAAGTCATATACATCATACGCGATCCACGCGATCAAATTGCCTCTACCGCACAAACCATCTATACTTATCGCTCTCACATTCCAGCAGCAAAAAATAAAAGTCAAAATCAAATAATAGATGAACTTATCACAAATGGTTCAGCATTTTATGCCTATCAATATCCATACCCTGAGGTTAAACAGGTAAAAGGAATCGTGGATCTTTATAGTTTCTGGCTCCCCTGGATTGAACATCCAAACACAATTGTGGTAACCTTTGAACATCTCTCGGGCGCATATGGCTCACATGCTCAACAAAAAGAGATCCAACATATCGCCACATTTTTGAATATTCCATGCACGGCACAAAAAGCAACTAAAATTGGCAACAGCCTGCAAAGTGGCGGCCTGTTTGGACTGTTCAAAAAACAACCGAAAGTTGGCAATTGGAAAAACATGTTTAATGCGCAACACAGAAACAAATGCAAAAATATTGCAGGTCAATTATTAATTGATCTCGGTTATGAAACAGACGTAAACTGGTAACAGAACATTATGCTGCAATTAAAAACGCATAATCTATTCAATCAATTAAAAGAAATAATTCCTGACAATATCACGATCGTTGAAGGCGGTGCCTTTCGCGGCCATGAAACCATTGCAATGGCAAAAGCATGGCCGAACAGCACTATCTATACATTCGAGCCGGTTCCGGAATTATACAAAATATTACAAGATAACACCGCACGATTTAGCAACATTCATTGCTTTAATCTCGCATTAAGCAATCAAAATGGTACGGCACAATTTTGGCCATCTGAACACCCAAAAAAAGTTGGCGTCCATTCACAAGCCGGCTCACTTCTGGCACCAAAAGAACGTTTAAAATGGTCAAACATAAAATTCAAAGACCCTTTTGAAGTGGGCACTATCACCTTGAACAAATGGGCAAAACAACAGAACATTAACAACATAGATTTTCTTTGGCTTGACCTACAGGGCTATGAACTTCCGGTCATGCAAGCTGCCCCTGAAATTCTACAACAGGTAAAGTATCTCTATACTGAAGTGCATTTCGTTGAAGCTTATGCAGACCAAAAACAACACACTGAAGTAATTGATTGGATTGAACAACAAGATTTTACCATGATCGGCAAAGACTACCTCAACACCTCCAGCTGGTTTTTTGGTAATGTATTATTTGAGCGAAATCAATCATAAGCTCTTTAATTCGACATTGATTCCAATACGTCTTTCCTAACAAACAAAGCATTGGCAAATCGACCACCTAGAGATTGCCATACTTAATGAAAGCCATGCCTTTTCAAAAATGCTTTTAAATAAATATATTTACATGAAGTTTCTCGAATTTTGCAAAAAGAAATTTCTGTATAAATTGCTTTGACCGTATGCAAAATATCTAAAGATTTTTGCAAAACACAAAGCTCATTACCTTCCATATCAAGCCACATAAAATCAATATGAGAAATATTATTTTTGGTAGCCCAATCGTTTATAGTGACACACGGAACTTGAATAGGCGTTTTATCAAATGCATGCTCATTCCAATGCAGGACAACCAATAGAAGAAAAGGTATTTTTCCTGAATAATTTGTAAGTGCATATGGATAACGAATGACATCAGATAAGTTTTCAGTTTCTTTTTCCATTACTTCAAATGAACTGGGAAGTGGTTCAAAAACATGTACCTCTGCATCAGGAAATATATGTTTTATTCTAATGGTATCTTCACCAAAATACCCTCCCGATTCCAAAACAATAGGAGAATACGGCAACATTTTTTCACATATAAAAACATATTGTCAGGATTCTTAAAAGATGGGTTACATGACACTTAAACAAATAATAAAGCAAATAGCGGTAATGTTTTAGAATGACCAACATTTAGCTGCATTTTTTCCTTTTTTTAAAATTTTCAATCTTTTAGCCTAAAATAAAACGATGAATTATATACACAAAATATAACTAAAACAATAAATTAAACATAATATTCTTAATCAACAAACTTTTTAAAATATTCAATCGTTTTCTGTAAACCATTAATCAAATGAACCTGAGGAGACCAATTAAGTTCTTTTCTTGCCAATAAAATATCGGGCTTTCTGCGACATGGATCATCTTTTGGCAATCTTAAATATACAATTTGCGAGTCACTCTGTATTGAATGTAAAATCATTTCAGCAAGCTGAACTAAATTATATTCATCAGGATTTCCTAAATTAATCGGACCGGTAAAATCTGAAGCTGTATCGAACATCATAGATATGAACCCATCAATTAAATCATCAACATAACAAAATGATCGTGTTTGTAATCCACTACCATAAATAGTTAATGGCTCACCTTTTAATGCCTGCATAATAAAATTACTCACGACACGCCCATCTCTAGGGTCCATGTTTGGGCCATAGGTATTAAAAATGCGCACAACCTTAATAGGAACATTATATTGTCTATGATAATCAAAAAATAATGATTCAGCACAACGTTTGCCTTCGTCATAACATGAACGAATGCCGATCGGGTTAACCAAACCACGATATGTTTCAACCTGTGGATGTACTTCCGGATCACCATAAACTTCACTCGTTGAAGCCTGCATAATTAGAGCATTATATTTTTTTGCTAATTCAAGCATATTTATTGCACCTAACACGCATGTCTTAGTCGTAAAAATAGGATCTTTTTGATAATGTGGCGGCGATGCCGGACAAGCTAAATTAAAAATGTAATCGACTTGAATATCCAATGGATATGTAATGTCATGATGCTTAAATGAAAAACGCTTATCTTCAAATAAGGACTCAATATTATCTAAACGTCCTGTATAAAGATTATCTACTGCAATCACGTTATAATCTAAATCAAGCAATCTTTTACACAGATGACTTCCTAGAAAGCCGGCACCTCCTGTCACCAACACGTTCTTTTGTTGCTCTTGCGTATAAATACAAGGAAAGCTAATCACACTGATCACAAAAAACAACCATTGTTTATAGTTGTTCATTATCATTATAAATCCTATATATTTTTAGGAAATAAATAATAACTTTATAAGCTATTTTTATTTTGTGTTATCAATAAGAAAAATTTGATGCACCGCATTGCCGATTCTAAAATTCATAACTGGTGTTCCATCAATAAAAAACGGTGCTTTTCTTAAATCGATTTTATGACCACCACCCACTTGAATATCAGGGTTATCACTAGACAAATTATGTGGATACACTTCATTGATAATTAAACAATATTTATATTTCTTTAATTGTGGAAGAAAGCGCTTGATATCTTCATTTGGCAAATGTTGAAGCACATGCTTACAAACTAAAAGATCTGCTGACGGCAAATCCATAGTCACTAAATTGCCAAACTCAAAATGAATATTTGAAGAACCAAATCGCTTTATATTTTTATTAATTACGCTCTCAACAACATCACAGCCAAAGTAATCGATACCATTCCAATCGATATACCTTGTTGATTCCCAATCACCACAGCCTGCATCCACTACAGATCTGATATTATGTTCACGCATAAATTTTTCTACAAAATGATTATATTCTAAACAGTTGGCAAGCAAAGAGCCTCCGCCCGAAAAACCTTCTCCCTGTGCATTTTTGCCCCAGACTGCATTGTGATAAATGTTTGAAAAAACATTTTCATGTCGATCTGCATTCAAAAGCACGGCTGAACAAATACTGGCAACAAAAATAAGATGAAATTTTACTGTATTCATTTTTTTCTCCAATATATATTAAGGAACCACTGCAACCATTACATTTTGAGGATATTCACCATCATCACCACCAGGAATATAATACACATCGTAATTAGGATTAATCTCTTTAATTTTAGCAATCAAATCTGCTTGTATTAAACCATCGAAAGCTTCAGTGCCAGCACAATGCATATCATCAATTAAAATAGTATGTGTTTTAATCGGATGCCATGAAATTTGTTCTAGCTCTTCAATTAATGGACAATTTTTACCACCATCGGCGCGCACTGGCCATACATGCGCATCAAGCCAAAATGTTGCAGGCTTATCCAAATCTTTAATTATATCCCAAAGGTCTGTCGCTGAACTCCCTTTATATATGGCTACATTTGAATGTGAAGCAAAACGATTTCTTACTTTACGATATGTGCTTTCCTTAAATTCTATAGACCTAAACTCTTTAAATGCACCAGTTGCTATTGCTTTTTGCAGTCCGTGCCCAGCTGAAGTACCAGTTTCAACAAAATAATAATTTGCATAGGAAGCAAACCCTTGTGGACCTATATTTGCTTTACCTGTAGCAAAAACAAGTAACAAAATATATAACATTTTTTGTATATTCATTCTTTCTTCCTTTCAACCAAATCAAAATTTAAACAACAATAAATTAAGTTAACTAATTTAAATTCCAACTACTATTTTTTTCATATCCCAAATCTATAAGCAAGTCGCCAGCAACATCTTTAAACTCCTCAACGTGATGTGGCTTAAAGTATCTCCTCCAAGAGCCTATTCTTTTCCTTCCATTTGGATCAATTTCCCCATGAGTCTGCTCTGATAACTCCAAAGCTCTTTCGTGGGATAAGTCAATTCCAATATGCCTTGCAATGTTTTTAAGCTCTCTTACTTGCACATCACTTGAGCCTCCACTATAAGCACCCGCTAATTTTTCATAGGAAGTTACATATACAAAATCATCTCCAAATTTTGTCCATTCAAAATATCTATGATACAAATCATCAATTCCTTTAAAATCTTTCAACTCTGGATTGATCCAATGGTTGATGCCCCAATAGAGCTCTGAAGTGTTAAAAATCCACTGCGATAGAGCTTCATCAAAAGATTTTGAAACCAAGCGGGGAAACCACTTTTTCCTTTTCACCATATTAATCATAGACACTGCCTGATCGCGAGGGTCCCTAAAAATAAATACTACTTTAAAACCGGCCTTTTTTAACCTTTCGATATTTTCTGCTGTGGGCAATGCATGTCCTATTATGGCCTTTTTAGTTTTCACATCTTTATCTGTAATCACAAGATGATCATTTTCTGCATGCTTAAACTTAATTTCAGGAGAAATCAAATTTATACAGATTTGCAAAAGCTGTGTTCCACATTTGGGTATAGATGCAATTAAAATGTTACTTGGTACAGCAGATACTTGTAAACTTAACAATAACACTCCCAAGTATAATGTTTTATTTTTGATGACCCTACAATAATATTTATTCATCATACTTTTCCTTCTTGCATAGACCAACATCAATCTTATACATTATTTTCAGGTTTACGTGCAAAAGCCCATGCAATGATTGGACAATGCATATGATTAATTCCAGGATTACTTAACATACGATAATCAGGAAAACCCTGTGTTTCAAAAGCCTTTTTTAAATATTCAAAATTCCCCCATTGACCAATACTTAACAATTCAAATCCCGCCTCTTGAAGCATCGCTCCAATACCGACTGGAGTAAACCCTGTATAAAAATGATAGGGAGTTTCATGCGGAATACTCGTGGTGGGAACGTTAAAATATAAAATCCCACCTGGCTTCATATATTTAAATATATTTTTTAAGCAACGAATAGGATCATAGACGTGCTCGAACGTTTGATTCACCATAACAAAATCAAAATCATGCTCATCCAATTCAAACACATGCAAATCATATTTTTCTGGATTATGAGAGTAATTTATTACTGAAACATGTTGATGAGATATATAAGCCCATTCAGGATCTTTTCCATTGATAGCCAAACCTTTTACCGAAAAACATTGGTTTTCTTGCACAAAACGTTCAAATTCTAAAAGAGCTATTACACGTGGAAAATCTTTGTGCTCCCAACGCCATGCCTTATTATTTTTTGCTATCGGCAATGGGTCATAACGATATGTGTATTCATGAGTGTAATTCGGCTTTACAAATCTTTCATAAATTATATTGATATCAGCTCGATCCAAATAATTTGCGTATGAAAGTAAAGGAGCCAAAACTGATAATATGATTTTTTTCATTAGAACAATTTCCTATCTTTACGTTTTTTTTGATAACACAGCAACATATAGGCCATTCCACCAAGTCTCTGGATCTCCAACTTTTTTGGCTGGCAACACGATTTCATATAAAATAGTATACTCTAACTTCTGAAAAGCTGCCCTCGTTCCTTTTGGTACATTCGGAAAATTCCAATCATCTACAATTGCAATAAATGTATCGGCAAAAACATCATTAAAATAAGTAAAAGCTCTCTCTTGGTCTCTTACCGTATGCTCACCATCATAAAAATATATATTTACCGGATTCTCAAATAATCCATCTTTATCAAGGACAAAACAATCTTGCTCATAAAATCTATAGTTTACATCATTAATAAGACTACAATTTCTTTTAAACTCTTGTTTAGGGCCACCAAATAATGACCAGTTATCACATGCAACAGCTTCAACAACACTTGAGCCATTTCCATAAAGTGAAGCTATAAAAGTAGAACCTTTCCATGTGCCAATTTCAAAATAAGTACTATTTTCAAGAGTACAGATATTATTCAATAAATGTTTGACTTTTCTACTGGTCATACCCTCGATACTAAGCGCTTCAGGAGTCAATTTAGACTGATCATTTTTTGCAAATTCTATACATTTCTTTACATGTTCCACTAAAGAGCGCTCACCGAACATTAAGTGAGTACCAGTTAAAACAATCAAACAAAACATTTTAGAAGCCAAGAGAAAACGATGCATATATATTTCCTTTTTCCATTATATAAAAACATTAACGATTCAAATATCAAATTTCTTTTCGTACAACTGTCTTTTATCCATCATCACGCTCAACTTACAAATAAATGCAATTTTTTACTATGAATGTGAAGATTATTTATCCTACATTCCGTTTTACCAAATCTAGCAAAAGGTACCCGCCGCCCCTTCTGATCAATATTCCAAGTGAAGGATAAAAATGAAGGATCAAATAAACAGCTTTCGTTGATAAAACCCGATTTTGATAGTCCATTCCTTGGATCAATACCACCTAAATACTGTCCTAAAGCTGCTGCATCAAAAATTGAATTAAACTCTGAAAAGAAATGTGCATAATCTTCTGGACTTTGCGCTGTATGACCTTTAGTTGATTTTAATTCACAAACATCAAGATATTCACGCATAATTATTGGTAAGTGCGCAATTTCTTTTTTGCCAAAAGTCTGTCTATATTTTGCGATAATCTGCATATCATTCATCGTATTTTTCGCTTGATGCGCAACAAAATCAACCAATTTTTCAATGGCCAGTTCATGAGCAAAATAAATAAAACCGGCAATACATCTACCATCATTATCGAATGTAGCAGCAATATTAGAATATGTATGAAAAACCGGTAAAAGCTCATTTAAATCAACATAAAGCATATTATCATATTCTAAATGAAAAACGTCTTCAAGCTGATATTGATTCATGAGTTCATGCACTAAAAAAAAACGTTCGGTTGTTTTTCGCCAAAAGCCTTGACGAAAACCATTATCTAAACGATTTTGCTGCTCAAAAAGTTCATGCATAAAACTTTTTTCTAGACTTTCACATGCAACAAAAATAATTTTATCATCATAAAACCTCACATCTGATATTTTTCTGATTGCCTCATTTTCCGCTATCACAAAGATGCGTGCTTCAGTATTAAATAAGCGAGCTTGATGAGTTGCATCAGCTAAATAATGAGGAAGCGTATTACCCAGATGCGCAAAAACAATTGAATATGCATCTATAACATTGCATCCAAATAGCATGAAAAATATACATGCAAACGTGCTATTTTTAACCTTTATATGTGTGACATGAAACATAATGCAAATTTCCTCTTTTTGCTTGATCAAAACACCTGAATGGCACGTTATTCCAATTTAGCTTTCTAATTTTAGGTTGACCCGAACGATTAAGCAAAAAATTAAAATAAAGCTCATATTCTGACATACATGAATGACCAAGCGCTTTTTTATCAACATTTTGGCAAATTGCTCTCCATGGCTCCATGTTATGATTTTTTTCAATAGTTGCAAACAAATCATCCAAGACACAACGCTGAAATAGCATATGATGCGTTATGCCAGAAAATTGAGGATAGGCCCTTTTTAATCCTGGAATAAGCTGGCGCATAAATACTAGATATGGTGGATGCACTTCGTCACTCACATTAAACAGTGGTGCACCGCAACCATTTTGAAAAACAACAGGTTTAAAAAAAATAGTATCTGCATCAACGATCAAAATATTGTTTGAAATATCAGGTATCACATAAGAAGCATATAACTTTAGAAATTGCTGATAAATCCAACCTGCTCGTGATTTTGGACGATCAATATAATCACGGGCTTTTTCCTCATCAAAAAAAATTTCATAAATAATATCATACATATCAAATGGATACTCTTTTTCATCAAACCACTCAACAGTTGCATCTTCAAGTAACTGCTCACTCGAAACAATAATAATTCTTCTATAATCTAAATGCTGCTTTATGCCATTGACAACCAATTCTAATGTTCGACTGTCTTTTTTATGACATGGAATTACAATATCTATAGGATCTAATGTAAATGAATACGTAACACGCTCTTGTGCATGTTGTATTTGAAAGATAATAAAAATAGCAACAATGAGCCACCCAGTCTTCATACAATTCTCTTTTTTTTAGATTGACTTCTCATCTGTCTTTGCATATCACTTAACAACTGTTGCCAATAATCATATGTCATTTTTTCAGTACTTAACGCATGCATATTTTTTTGTATATGCTCATATGACTCATTTAAAAAATCTTCATCCACTACCCGCCAATCATCTACAATCAATACGGGCATATTTTTAAACAATTCATCCATTGGAGAAGATAATACGACAGGAACAACACCAACAATAAGTGCTTCCCATGTTCGATGGCAATCAAACCCATTCCCAGGAGGACTTAAAATAAACTTTGCCTGCAACATTTTCTTTAAATATTCTAAATGATCAGAAGCAAACAATCGTGAACTAAATAATTTATTATCAAAATAATCAAAAACATCTTTTCTTGCCTTCAGATTTGTATGTGGATTAAAATTTATTCCTAACAAAACTGTTTTTTGATTATTTCGTGATTTTAACTGAAACAATGTTGTAAAGTCACTCACATTTCCAGCATTATGCACATAGCGATTCGCCAAACCAATTGGTATTGCAGAAAATTTTGAATGATCCTGAATCGTTGGATTTTGTCCAAACCAATGCAATACTTTTTCGTCACCTAAAAAATCGATAAATCCAGCAGGAACTGCTGCATCAGAATTGTGTGAAATTAATATGTAGGGATTATTTATTTTCACATGTATAGTTGAAAAAAACACATCAAGCAGATCAGATTTAACAAAAACGATATCGGCATATTCAACAGTTGACGCTTCTAGTAATTTATCAGTTTCATCAAAAACATGATCCGACATCGCACGAAACCCATCACCTGAAATATACGGCTTACTAGGCATTCTTTTACCAGAAACTTTCGGTGGCTTTGCTTGATATGAAAATGATATTAATACAATAGATAATATTATTATGCGCTTCAACATGCTATTTTCTACTCTTTATTTTTTTGTTAGAATCTTGAAAAATTAGACCATATTAAATAGCAGTTGTCAACTTACCTCAATAATACAACAATACCCTTAGGTCATAAACCACATAAATTTCAAAAGCAAACAATCTACAATAGGTCCAAAAAATGTCTATACTTAAGCCACCAAGTTGTATGCCAATAATGGATAGCAAAACTTTCAGGACGCGTCCAAGACTTTATTTTATCAATATTTTTTTCGTGCCTAAGCCAGTTGGGCCAAGGATAAAAAGTTGTTGAAGGAAAACCAACAGCAACACCAGTATAGCCTTTACCTAACGCTTTAAAAAAAGATCGAGTAAGATGCCTTGGGCCGGTACGATAAATAATTTCAAGAAAAGCCTCTTTACCATCATTAGATTTTAAATCTTCTATGCAATATTTTAAAATATCACTTTTAGGGGCAGAACCTATTAAACCATTTAAAAATGAAAAGTTTGCGCTATAACTTATACCGGTATAAAAATCACAATAATGATGAAAAATATCAAAAGGCTTAAGACACTCAAAATCAGTATCAACATACAGCCCACCAAACTCATACAAAACTTCATAACGCAATATATCAGATTTTTCTCCATAGTTTCTTGTAACATCATATGCTTCTTGATTCGTCAAAATTATGTCACGAATGTCAAAAACAATAAATTGCTCTTTTTTTTGTTGCAAACATTCATGAAGATCTTCAAAAGTATTTACAACTTTACCTAAAGCAAAATTTAACTCGTTGTCAGTCCACAATATAAATAGCCAATAAGGATTGCGGTCTATCCAACTTTTTCGAAGCTGTGCACACGTCTGAGGGAGCTCACTTCCTAACCAAATATGATGCAAGATAAATGGTATACGAGCATGGTCTGTTTTTTGACCATTAAGAACCTGCTTATCATAAAGCGCTTTTGCATCTGCCCACAACCCCTCTTGCTGGAGAAACATTTCTTTAAAATTTTTATTTGGGGCTGTTCCTTGAATAAAATCTACAAATAAATCTTCTGCTTGAAGGAAAAATGAACTAAATACAAAAAAGCATACTCGATTCACATTTTTATTATAAAAAAAATTACTCATATGAAGCATAAATATCACCCCAAAGTTTTTTTATAACGCTCCAGTCCATCGCGTCAATATCTTCTAAAGCTTTATAAAAATCTTCTGCAGGAACCCATTGATCAAACCAAAATCTATCGCTTGTGGCTATAGCAATATTAAAAGATTTATATCCAAGTTCGATAAGACGATCAATACAACGCCTTGATTTATCCATTGTTTCATGATGACATTCAAAAGACACATAAGGTATTGGTGTTTGAAGCCCTAATAACACTTCATGTTCAAAATCCTCAACATCAATTTTACAAAACTGAGGAATGCCATATTTTTTTACTATGTTTTCCAATGTAGTAACTTCAACCTCCACACCTTCTTCCCAATTTAGATGAGAAAAACGTCCTTCATCAACCCAATCTTTTGAAAATGTTGCCAATACTGAACTATCATGGTGATGTGGATGATACATTTTTAAGACGCCTTCTTTATCAGCCAATCCAACAGGTTCAATAGCGACATCTTCATTGTTTCCATATTTTTCATACAAAATATTAACACATACCGGTTGCGGCTCCACACAAACAACACGAGCTCCACATGCCAAATACTCTCGTGTCTTAAATCCTTTATTTGCACCAACATCAAATACTAAATCTCCAGAACTAAACATGCTTAAAAGCATATTTTTGGTTTGCTCAGCATCGGTCAATTTATAATACTTTTGATCAATACTAGTTCCATTGGCAAATAAAGCAGTTATCAATAAACTAATAGCTATTTTGTTTATGTTACTCATTTTTTTCTCCTCTTAATAATTAATATCTTAATTTTTCCAAGACACATGCCAATAGTGTATACCATAACTTTCAGGCTGAATCCAAGCTTTAATTTCTTCGTTAGTTTTATGCCAACGATCCCAATTCGGCCAAGGATAAAATGTTGTCACAGGAAAACCAACAGCAATACCACTGTAACCCTCACTATAAAATGCCTTTCGAAATGATCGCGTTAATAGCCCAGGTCCGGTCCGGCCAATAATAGAACTCTGAACACCTTGAGGCTTTTTAACTAAATCTTGAATGCAAATCTTTAGTATTAAATTTTTTGATGAACAACCCATTAAACCATTAAGAAGGGCTTGTGTTTTACTATATCCAAGGCCAGCATAAAAATCACATGTATGATGGAAAATATTAAATGATTTTAAACACTCAAAATCAGTGTCGACATATAAACCACCAAATTCAAAAAGGACTTCATAACGAATAATATCTGAACGTTCACCATAGTTATCTGTAATATCATACGCTTCTTGATTTATTAAATTGAGAGAACGCACATCAAATACAATGAATTGCTCTTGATTTTCATACAAAACTCGATGCAAAGATTCGTAAGAACAAACTAGACAACCATATTTAAAATTATCAGGATTATCAGTCCACAAAATAAATTTCCATGTAGGATTATGCTCAAACCACGTTTTTCTCAATGAACTACAAAATTTGGGCAATGGGCTACCTAACCAAATATGATGCAACAATTTAGGTATTTTTTCTTTTTTAGAATATATCCAATTTTTTCTATAACTTTCATAAACTTTTTTTGCCAACTGCCAATCTCTATTTCTAGAAAAAAAATCCTGATTCATTGCCTGATTAGGACACATGCCAGCTTGAAAATCAACAAAATTGTCCTGAGCGCTAGACCGAACGTACATAAATAAAACAATAATTAAGTAAGGCCTATAAGAAAATTTTACTATCATAACCTTCATTTACCTCCTTAATTGATTACCAAGCAAACCTCACATTGCATAATAATTCTTGTATACTATGTATCTTAAATGATTCTCTCGTAATTTTGCAATATCACTCCTGTTATTTTTATAAAATATACTTTTTCCGCCCCACTATTTAAAACTTTATCGGCTTTAATTATAAAATTAGCAAGAGAAAACCAAAAATTATTTAGAAAAAAACATACAGAATTGAATAAAATTTATGTAGACTATAAAAAATTAAACTTAAAACTTTACAATAAAAATATAATACATAAGGAAACAAATGAAGCAATTCATATTAATAATCATTGTATTGTTATCCCAATACACATTTTCAAGCGGCATAACATTTGGACTGAACGGTGGAAGACTAGGAGATAACATTCTCAACTATTGCAAGCATAAATGGATATCTTTAAAATACAATATAGATCTTTATGTTCCTGATTTTAAATACAAAAATAAACTTCCATTGCATCATTATGAAAAATCAAAGCAAGACCTTCAAAATGCAAATTTTTCTCAAACCAAAAAGCTTCATCATGACAGCCAGATAAATACAAATATAAAAAACTGTATTTATGTTGGCAATTACTACCTCACTATTGATGATATTACAAATCGTGATGCATGGCCAAATTACATTTTCAAACTAAGCATCGAACACCCTGAGTTTGGAGCACAATTAAAAAAAATGCTCACTCCTGAAATAAATCATATGCCATTACCACAAGACATTATCACAGTTGCATTACACATTCGCAAAGGAGGAGGAGTTGACTTACCACTTTCTTCGCAACAATACATAGAAGATAAACCCAAAACATCTAATACCTCAAAAGGTGCCGATAAATACCATCCATTAAAATTTCCACCTGAACAGTACTACCTTGACCAATTACTTACCTTATATACTATTCTTGATGAACAACCTCTTTATGCATATATATTCACCGATGACAAGCATCCTGAAAAAATAACTCAACGAATTCAAGCACATTGTAAAAATAAAAACATTATCTTTGACTGTCGCAAAGAAGACAATGTACACAATAAAAATGTTCTTTATGATGTATGCCTTATGAGCAAGTTTGACTATCTTATTCGTTCCGGATCACACTTCCCATGGATATCCCAAATAATTGGCAACCATAAAGGAATTATTTTCCCTCAAGGATCTCATTGGGAAGGCAATAACCTAATAATGGGCCCAATTTTATTTGTAGAGCCAAACAGAAAAAGCAATATCATTGTCGAAACAAAAATTTCATAAAACCTTAAAGAAAAAGTGAGGAAAACATTTGTACCCTTTATTAATTAACAAGATAAGTTTCATTAATAATAATAAAAAAAAGGATTTTAACATGAAAAAAACATTAATAATATTATTACTACTGAGCCTCAACCCTATGACCTATACATATAAACTCATAACCACAGGTGCACCAAAGTCTGGAACTCGCATGCTATTAAAATGCGTTGGTGACATAATTGGAAATAGCAAATATAATGCTGTAAATGGACACATTCTTCTCACACATAGACAACTCAATCAACTTAACGATCAATGTCAGATTTTGGCTGGACACCCAATATTTAATGATCAAAATGTTGCCCATGTGAATCAACACAAAGCAAAAGTTTTTTATATAATTCGAGATCCACGCGACCAAATTGTCTCAATGGCTTTTTGGATATATAGAAACATTCATACACGTCCTGAATATAAAAATAAATCATTTGATGAAGTACTCATGGAACTCATCACCCAAAGCTCTAAAATTTATGGCAAGTCCTATAAGCATGATATCGTTTACAATTTAAAAGGCATAACTGAATTTTACAACTTATGGCTTGGCTGGAAATTAGACCTTAACACATACACTACCCACTTTGAAAAACTTGTTGGTCCTAAAGGAGGGGGAACTGAACATGAACAATTAAAAGAAATAGAGAACATGTTCAAACATTTGGAAATAGAATATACAGATCAAGATATACAATATATTGCCGATAATCTATTTGGATCAACTCAAACTTTCCGAGGGGGACAAATTGGTGACTGGAAAAAACATTTTAAAAAAGAACATATTAATGCCTTCAAAAAATTTGGAGGACAGCTTCTTATAGATCTCGGGTATGAAATCAATTTAAATTGGCAATAACTAATTAAGAGCCTCAACATTTCGAGGCTCTTAATTAGTTATTTAACATCACATTTTATAATAAATACAATAAAAAACGGTTAAAAATAACAATAAGCTTACTTTTGCCAAGAAACTTTCCAATGGTGAATAGCATAACTTTCAGGGCGAATCCACTCTTTAATTCTTTGTCCAGTCTGCCTTCTGTAATGGTGCGGCCAAGGATATAAAAAAGTAACCGGAAATGGAATCACTGGCCCTTGAACCTCAGATACGCGCTTGATAAAACAATCGGCAAAATAATATGGCCCTGAATATGCCAAACTATCGGCTCGTTGACGACGATTTGTTAAGCCATCTATTGCTTCTTTTAATATCGGACATCCTGAAACTGAAGCAATTAAACCATTATAAAGATAAAATGGCTTGTCATGATTTACTCCTGTATAAAAGTCACAACAGTGATGCAGTTCATCAAATGATCTTAAACATTCAAAATCGGTATCAACATATAATCCACCAATATTATATAGAATTTCATAGCGAGCTATGTCTGATTTCTCTCCATAGTTCTTTGCTCTTTTTTCATACGCATACTGATTCTTCAAGGAAACTTTGCGCATATCCATAACAATAAATTGCTCTTTTTCAGGCTGCTTTAAATAAAGTTTGAGCTGTTGAAAACTATCAAGAACAATGCCGCCATACTGAGTCGATGGATGATCCGTCCATAAAACAAAAGTCCAATTAGGATTGTGATCTATCCATGTTTTACGAAACATTTGAGCATATTCCGGCAATGGACTTCCCACCCAAATATGATGGACAACCAATGGAATACGAGCCTGATCACTGTATGTTAAGTCATTAAGAACATTTTTTTCATACAATTTCTGAGCTATTTGCCAACGTTTATTATTAAGTGAAAATTGCACATCATGATCAGGATGCGTATTCATACTTTTTTGAAAATCTACACAAAAGGTTGGCAATAACTTCTCATATCCCTGTGCTGAAAAAAAACAACATAACAATAACACAAATACTTTTTTCACTTTAAGCCCTTTTTATAAGATTCGCGCGCTTCGCTTTGACACATTTTTATTTTTCCAAACCAATATTGAGCAAACATACGATCATAATCATAATCAACTTGATGCATCTCGTCCCATTTTCGATTTAAATAATCCTCAGTTAATATTGACCAATCATCAATCACTAATATCGGCAGCTTTTCATATAAGCCTGTTATGACCGATTGAGGAACAATTGGAATACTACCAACAAGAATCGCCTCCCAAGTGCGATGACAATCAAGCCCAGCCCCTCGAGGACTCAAAACAAATTTTGATCGTGCTATATCTTGCATATAGCCATCAAATGGTTTTTTATTTGCAACAAAACAATAAGGTTTATCTTTAAACATCTCAATGATACCCAAACGTGAATCATGAGTGTTGGATAAAATATTAAGATATAACAGCTTATCTTTTCGTATCTCTTTGTTTATAACAGAATACAGAACTTCAATATTTCCATGTGGCCAATAACGATTTGCTAGTCCTAATGGAATACCATGCAACTTAGGATGATTTTTTATCTGAATATTTTTTGCAAACCACGCAATTATTTTTTCACCTTCAAGATAATTTTTATATTTTCCGGGTGGTGCAAATAATGTATTATGCGTAATCAAAATATACCCAACAGGAATTTCAGGATGTACATACATTAAAAAATAATGAATATAATCACCATTTACAAAAATAATATCCCCATACTTAATATCATTAGAGTCAAAAGCTTTACGCGTTTCATCAAATATATGATCCGCAAAATCTCTAAAAGTATCTCCAGATAAAAAAGGATAACTGGAACGACGCTTTGTTGCATCAGTTTCTAACCAATATGCTGGCTTAACAGAAGACGGAAGCACTATTTTTTTTGCAAAACTAAAAATATGAAAAACAATCATTAAAAATACAAAAAATGATGACAAGGTTATCATTAAAAAAATCTCCTGTTTTTTATCATACTTATATTTTTTTATTGTTTAACTCATACCATGATTTGCTTATTTTGCCAATCTGTTTTAAAATTGTGATCAATTTATTTTTTTTACAGGAAACACAATGAAAAAATTTTTTTTAACTCTCACCACTATTAGTGCATTAACAGTTGCAGAAACAGCCGAGCAAATGCAAATAAAATTTTCAGAAATCTATCAAAGTAATGGCTGGAGAGGAAAAGAGTCAGTATCCGGCACCGGTTCTGACCTAAAACAAACTGAAGCGATCCGCACGAGCTTACCATCACTCTTGAAGCTTTTAAAAATAAATACAATGCTAGATGCCGCATGTGGAGATTTTCATTGGATGCAACAAATTGATTTAAGTTTTTTAGATTTTTATTTTGGTGTTGATATCGTTCCACAAATGATTAAAAACAACCAACAGCGCTATAGCACAAGCAAACGCTCTTTTATGCATAAAAATATTGCCCATGATCTATTGCCTAAAGTAGATCTAATTTTTTGTCGTGATTGCCTCGTACATTTAGAACTAAAAGATACACTACAAGTATTAAAAAATTTTAAAAGAAGTGGTTCAAAATATATACTCCTAACAACATTTACACGCAAAAGTCCCAACACAAACCTCCCATCGTGGCAATGGAGAACTTTAAACATGCAATTAGAACCATTTAATTTCCCTGAACCAATAGCGCTAATTAATGAACAATGCACAGAAAACAATGGTGAATATACAGATAAGTCACTTGGACTATGGAGACTATCTGATATAAATATTTAACAAAAAAAGAGGCATAATTTCACTAATGCCTCTTTTTTTAATTTATCATTTCTTTATCTTTTTAATTTTTTGTAGTATGCCAAATTGTTCCAGAAACTCAAAATGACATATTGCCACTATTTTTTTCATCGGAACTCTTAAGAGAATATCCCATAAATGTTTCCATTTCCCAATTAAGGCTATTATTAACAAGTTCTAAATCACTTGAACTAATTGGAGCATATTTCTTTGGTTCAAATGATTGATTTCCACTGTCTTTATAAGTATTAATTGCAACAAAAGGCTCTTTTTTTGTTAACTCAAAACACTCTGAAACAAACCCAATAAATTGTTCAGGATTTTTTACTACGTCTTCATACCGAACGAAAAGAAAATTTTTCACCTCCATTCCGATCGTTAAAAAATTCTTCATTTCCAAGTTTCTCGCATCTAATATATTCTGAAAACTAGTTTTTTCAGGAATATGCGGATAATGAAACTTAGTAGAAATAAAATTATAAAAAGAAGTCCTATCTTGATGAGGCAAAAGTTCTTTGTGAGAAAATAGGCTCTTGAGCCAATTATATGGATCCCGCACTACCAAAACAAAAAGGCAATTATCTTTGCGTAAAAATGGAAAATCATTAACATTATCTACAACAGGCCAATGATGTTTATGTGGTACTTGTTTTTGATTAATAGGATGATTAAAAAAATAAGATGGAAAATTTGCCTTCATTAAACCTTGGATAAAATTAGTTCCTGAACATCTTTGTCCTATGAGAGCAAGTTCAGTTATTTTATCTCCTGAAGAATGAATCGATGGATGTGAAAAACCACTCATTCCAAGGCCAAAAAGTTTACTCGTTAATAATAGTAAAATAATGTATTTTTTTTCCATTACAAAGCCCCTTTTTTTTATAAGATTTTTTTTAAAAAAACATAGCTTTAGTTAAAAAACAATGACAAATCACTCGAATTATAGAAACTATCTGATATCAGTGTTTAGCAAAAAAAACATGAATAAAATTATGCCTCTTTTTTAAAATCATAGTTTCTTTAGGGAAAAATTACACCCCATTTCTTTTCTTGACAAACATACACAATACAATTTCTTTTTAATTGTTTTGCTGTATCAAACATAATTTGCCATTCAATATCAATGTGTACGTCATCAAAAATAAGTGGAACACTTACATCAAACATTTCAATATTCTCTAAAAAGCCTCTTCTTCCAATACAACGCGGAGGGCCATCAATAAGAATTGCATCATATGATGGAGGTAGTTTTGACTTTAATATGTCTAGATTATACCAGTTATTGACAATAGGCGCATGAATATAATTACTGCTATGTCTATTAACAAATTGATGATTATGTTCTACTGAATACATAATAAAATGTTTTGCTAACTGTCCCGTACCAAAACCACTACCAAACTCTAAAATGGTAGACCCTTGTGGCAATAATTCTTGCATAAAATGATACAGTTCTTGAGAAATTGCCATGCCACCAAAACCATTGATTTTTACTGCTCCAACAGGAACATCATAATTTATAACAGTGACTCTTGGCTTAAAATCAGCTTTCATGCTAAAAATAAGCATCAGTGAAAATGCTAAACTAATAAAAGATTTCTTCATTAAACATCCTTCTTTTTTTATAAAAAATTTAATTGGCATTAACATACCCAGCCTTCAAAATTCTGTCAATTCCTAACGTTGAATAAATGTTGGTTCATATTCCATATGGGCTGACCTATTTTGAATCTGATACAGCGGCCACAAATCAATCTTCTTTCCATCCAAAAAACACTGCAATAATGTCTTTGGACTAAGATCTTTTCTTTTCATATTCGAATTACCAAATTGAGTCTGGACAACATTAAGAGGTAAATTTACAATCTTTGAAGTTGCATAACAAAATCCTTGCCTCCCTCTTATTTTACTCGTAACGCCTGCCCACATTGACTCAAGTGAATTTGGATTGTAATATCCTAACCGGTTCATATCATCTTTAATGTCTTTTTTACGATAAACAGTCATATCCACTGTGTGTGGATACCCCCAGTCTGAAATTTGTGATGCTTGATTAAAGCGCCAAATAAAGCCGTCCCCTACATCTTGTAAAGGCGGAATAGATTGAGCTCGATTCCATGAGTAAAGATAATTTATATAAGGGGATAATCGTAAAAAACAACCATATGCATTATACTGCTCCATAGCTGAAATAGCATGATGTAAATCAATATCATCTTTTACAATAATGTCATCAACCCCAAACAATATATATTCTGCTGTTGATGCATTAAAAGCTTTAAGGGTCAATTGCTTAAAGTCTTTTGCATCCTTTCTTTGTTTTAAATAATGCACTTGTGGAAAACTTTGTTTTACTATTTCATATCCTGATTGAAAATCATCACCACTAGAACGATAAACCACAAAAACATCTCTGAGACCTGAAATAAAAACCGAGCTTGATTCTAATAATGCATAAAGTTGCATTGGACGATCAAAAGAAAAAATAATAAAATCTGCCTGATTTTGTGCATGTATTGCAAAAAAACCGAATATACAAAATAATAATTGCTTCATCTTTTCTTACTTCCTTTTTAATACTTATAATGTAATACGCACATCTCCCAACGGTTGATATGGCTCCATACTACAAATGTAATGACACATACATTGTTGTATTTTTAAGTTTCTTCGTACATCAGCTAATGGATTTTTTGCATTATACATGTATAAAGCTTCATCCTCAAAGCAATAATAACGGCCTGCACACATTTCCAACAAAGGGTACATAATGGCACGATCACATGTAGTTGGTAAGAATGCATCCTTGTACATGAAATCTTTTTTATCGATCTTTTTGAATAACCAAGCATAGTAAGTACGCAAATGCGATGAAACCCATTCACTGCGTCGATATTTATTATCTTTTATTACTTCAGGATCATGACGTTTGCAAAAACCGGTATAACCATCAGGCCAAACTTTAAACTGACCAAATGTCATCCAAACATCAGCGTCTGCATATGCATTATTTACACGTGCAAAAACTAAATCATCTGCAAGCCAATCGTCTCCATCTATATTAAGCACAATTACATGGTCGGGCAATTGATGAATAATGTTATACCAATTTGCCATTGCTCCCATACGCACTTCATTATGTATTAATGTAACTTTTTCATTTAATGAGTGATTACTTAAGTAATTACACAACCTTTCATGAGTATCATCAGTTGAACAGTCATTGATAATATACAGATGATAATTTTCATATTTTTGATCTAAAATTGTCTGAACATTTTTAAGACACCATCGACTGTTATTATAGGTAGGAACCACAATAGCCAACTCTTTTTGACCATCTATTTCATGTTGCTTAATAGCATGCCATTGTTCTTGCGACATTGACTGACATACATGCACACTCAGAAATAAACATAATAAAAAAAACATATCTTCCTTTTTTATTGCACATCAGTTGCAAAGTCTGTAATAATTTCTGCTAGTGGTTCATACGGACGCATCTTAAATATACGATCACGAATTTTTCCCTGATCAATTCCATGTACTCGCATGTCAGAAATAGGATTAACCGCATTATAAATGTACAAAATATCATCAAGACATCTGAATCGTCCACCACACATCTCAATCATTGGTACCATCATGACTTTATCACAGGTAACCTGTACAAAATTGCCATTATACATTAGATCTTCTTTTTTTAATTTTTTGAATAACCACGCATAATAGGTACGCAAATGTGAAATAGGCAAACCACATTGGCGAAAGGCATTTTGTTCAATTGTTGATGCACCATAACCACGACAAAATCCAATTTCACCACGAGGAAACTCTTTATATTGCCCATATGTTAACCAAACATTTGGATTTGCGTATACGTCATTAATATATGAAAGAACCTGCTCATGAGGCAACCAATCATCACCATCAATGTTTATAACAATCACATGATCTTCAATCTGATAAATTGTGTTATAAAAATTAGCCATCGCTCCCACACGTTTATTATTCTTAATAAGCGTAACTTTGTGTCGATTGGAATGATCATTAATATACTGATACAACTTATCAAATGTATCATCTGTTGAAACATCATCAATAATATACAGATGATAATTTTCATAATCTTGCGACAAGATAGAATCTATGTTTTTAATGCAAACATTTTTCCTGCTATTGTTATATGTAGGCACCACAACGGCAATCTCTTTTTGACCATTGACAATATGCTCTAAGACTGCTTGCTCTATTTGATCAGACATTGCAAAATTTGCTGCAACATTAAAGACTAAAATAAAAAGTAAACGCTTCACCGATACTCTCATGATTTAAACTGTTTAATTATTAACAAATTGACAGAGTAAACCGTACGAAATCATACAAAATCTGTCAAACAATTTTCTTACATCCAAGAACAATGCCAGTGATGCACTGCAAAACTTTCAGAGCAAAACCATTTTGCAATTAATGCCCTCTCTGTTTCATTTCGTGCATAGCTCGGCCACGGATAAAAATATATAGTTGGAAATGCAACTACTCTGCCGTTATAACCTTTTTGCAACATATCAAAAAAGCAACGTGAAAAATATTTTGGCCCTGTGCTATTAATAATACCGACAACGCTATTACATGTTATTCTTAAATTATCGATACAACGTTTAAGTATAGGATTACCTGCAGTGGCGCCAATTAAACCGTTCAACAATGAAAAGCTTCCACTATATCCAATACCTGTATAAAAATCTAAATGATAATGCAGGGCATCAAAAGCCTTTAAACATTCAAAATCAGTATCAACATATAAACCCCCGAACATATATAATATCTCATAACGTAAAATATCTGATTTTTGACCTAAGTTTTTAGATAGTTGTAACATATTCTGATTATTCAAAGTCACATACTGAATATCAAAAACTATCTGCTTTTCTCCAAGCATCAAGAGCTCTTGCAACTCTTTAACACTTCTTGCTTGCACGCCATATCTATAATTTTCAGGCTTATCGGTCCATAGAATAAATTGCCAATCAGGATGCTTGTCAATCCAACTGTCACGTAACTTTATATTTTCTTTTGGCAAAGGACTTCCAAGCCAAATATGATGACAAATAAGAGGAATGCGCAAGAATTGTTCAGCTTCATTTCTATTTTGATAACGATCAAACAAATTTTTAACAAAAGTCCACTTCCAATGTTTTTTTTCTGTCAATAAAGTATCATTAAAATTCTTATTTGGAAGCATGCCGATTTCAAAAGATCTTTTATTATTAAAAGAAAACACTAAAGAATATAAAACTAAACAATAAACAGCAAAAAATAACCTTATAACCCTATCCATTTTTTTACCCCTAAAATCAATGGCTATTGTAAGGGCAATATTAGCAATTTTGGAATAATAAAGGCTATAATTTTCAGCAAGGAGCTTGTGTTAACTTTTGATAAGAATTCATTTTTTTGATTGCTTTAACATATTTTTTCCTTGTAGCTTGATTGATATTCACTAAATTTAAAGAATTATCATTATTATAAATCATTAAAATATCCTCAATGTATTTGTGATGGATTCCAGCCATCTCAAACATTGGATACATAGTAGCTAAATCTACAGCCATAGGAAAAAAAGCATCTTCAAACATTAAATCTTCTTTTTTTATATGCTTAAATAGACCTGCATAAAAGGTTCTCAAATGCGAAAGACACCAAGTGTACTTCCTTATTGTATTATTTTTAACCACCTCTTCAGGTACAGCAGAACAAAAACATTTAGGATATCCAGGAATCAATCTTTCATACGATCCATAAGTTAACCAAATATTATCATCTTGGTAAGTTTCATTTAAATAATTTAAAACTTCATCATGAGCCAACCAATCATCTCCATCAAGTATCACAATGACTTCATCATCTTCACACGTATGAATCGATTTATATTGATTTGCAAGATGCCCTTCACGCTTTTCATTACATATCAATTCAACCTTATCTTGCATATCAAATGTTTCTATGCATTTTTTCACCAAATCAACGGCTCCATCTGTTGAGCAATCATCAGTATAAATCAAACGCCAATCAGTATGTTTTTGCTTAAATATCGAAATAAGGTTTTTTTCGCACCATTGTGCATTATTATATGATGCCGTTACAAAAACAAACTTTTTGTCTTCTGCAAGCAAAAACATCGAAGAAACTGATAAAAAAACCATTAAAAAAAATTTCATGCTTTTTGTTCCATAATAAAAGATTGAAAAAACTGCTTACTCAATGGAGCGTATGGCTTTGTGCCCCGTATTTTTGAAAGGCATCTTTTTCTCAGCCTATTGATACTTTTCGATTTACTAAAATTCAAATCATTTAAGTTATTATATGTCACAAGAACTTGCGAAATATATTTATATCTTCCGGCGGCCATCTCAAACATAGGATACATAATGGCTAAATCTACAACTATAGGAAAAAAAGTACCGTCTAAACACAAATCATTTAAATCTATCTTTTTATACAACCCTGCATAAAATGTGCGTAAATGAGAAAGCACCCACGTATGCTTGCGGATTGAATTATCCTCAATTACCTTATCAGGAATCTCTGCACAATACTGAGGATAAGGGGGGCTCGCAGCTTCATAAGAACCATAAGTCAACCAAACATCATCATCCTGATATACTTCATTTAAGTAGCTTAAAACCCCGTTATGAGCAAGCCAATCATCACCATCAAGCACAACAACTATTTCATTATTTTGACATGAATGAACCGCTTGGTACTGATTTGCAAGATGCCCAACACGTTCAACATTACAATCAAGCATCACTTTTTTTTGCATGTTATGTTGAATAATAAAATCATTCACAAGATAGCCTGTGCCGTCAGTAGAACAATCATCAATATAGATTAAACGCCAATTGTCGTAATCTTGATTAAAAATTGAAACTAAATGTTTTTGATACCACTGCGCATTATTATATGATGCCGCAACAATAACAAATCTTTTATCCTCTGCAATTAAAATCGAACCCATCAATACAAACAGTATAAATAATTGTCTCATTTTCAGCTCCAGAATAAAAGATTAACAAAGCTAATTGCGCTTGATATCAATCTGAAGTTATCAAAAAGAGCTCACCATTTAAACCGCCTTACACATTTGCCATCTTAATTAATGTGAAAATATAATTCCATATTGCTTCGTATTAACAGTATATATTTCATAAGATCGCCCTAACATATCAACCAAATCCATCATTAATCGGTACTCTTCCGGCCTGTTAACGTCATCAATGATAATTGGAACATCTTTTCTAAACAGATCAAAATAAACATAAAATCCATAACGCCCAATATTCCCCACCGGACCATCAACTAAAATAAGATCATAATCCTTTGGAAGATCTTCAGCTAAAATATTCGGATCATACCAACTATCTTTTATAGGCGCATAAATATAATTGGTATTATATTGATTTAAAAAAAATGGATCATGCTCGACCGAATACACGGTATAATGTTTTGAGAACTCCCCACTTGCCCAACCACTGCCAAATTCAAGAAGAGTGCTTCCTTTGGGCAACAACTCTTTTATATGATCAAACAACTCTTTTGCAATCGACCAACCACCAAAGTCGCGCGTTTTTGCCAATCGCTCATAATAATCATAAAATTTTGCATGATAAGTTTTATTGGAATGATAAGAGGCCCCTAAAGGAATCACAAACAAAGACAAGATAAGAATTTTTTTTATTTTCACAAAAACCCCCTTTTACACTCAAACAGTATTATTTTTTTTAATGAAACAACTTTTGTAATGGCTCATACTTTGCATATCCTCGAATCGTATTTAAAATAATCCGCTGCTGCTCGCGCCGATCATGAAAAAAACTTAAGCTATTGATATCATTATACATATATAAAATATCCGGGATAAACTTTGAGTGCCATCCTGCCATCTCAATCATGGGAATCATAGTTGCAGCATCAACACTCATAGACAAATAATTCCCATTCAACATAAGATGCTCATGCTTAATTTTTTTATACAAGCCTGCATAAAATGTCCGTAAATGCGATGTCACCCATGGCCCATAGTCACGAATACCATTTTGCTCAATGACATAATTCGGAATTTGACGACTACACCCACGAGCACCACGTTTATAATATTGAAATTGCCCATAGGTTATCCAAACATCATCTTGATACACTTTATTCAGATACGAAAACACGCCATCATGCGCCAACCAATCATCACCATCAACTATAACAATAATTGCATCGTCCGGGCATTGTTGAATTGCGTGATACTGATTATAACAATGCCCCATACGCTTCATATTATGTATAATGTTAACTTTATGATACATGTTATTCTGGCTCACAAACTGCTCAACAAACTCGCCTGTTCCATCAACAGAACAATCATCAATATAGATCAAAGACCAATTGTCATATTCTTGATTGAATATAGATAACAGATTTTTTTTATACCAATCAACATTGTTATATGAAGCAGTTACCACAATAAAATGTTTGTCGATAGACGCGCACATAAAAGTGGACACAAAAAATAAAAAAAAGGTAAAAAAAAACCTTTCCATGAAATTTAGTATAACCATTGCATCTTCCCACTCTCATAATTTATTATTACAGTTAGTATTGTACTTTACTTATAAAGTATATTACAAGATTTTTAAAGAATACTTTTTGAGGAAAAAAAGTGAAATTATATAATCAAAAAAGATTAATTTACAGTTTTTTGTGTATCTTTTCTTTATCCGGAGCAGCTCAGAGCTCATCGTCCGATTTAATTATATTCTCTTACAACAGACCGTTACAACTGGAAAGTTTATTACGATCAATAGACCAACATATACAACATCTAGAAAACTTATTTATTCTTTACCGCAGTGAAGGCGACGCATTTGAATCTGCATATGAAGAACTAAAAGAAATGTACCCTAAAGCAAATTTTTACCAACAAAGTAACCGACCAAGAAATGACTTTAAACCTATACTGCTTGATATGTTAAATTATGCCCAAGCCGATTACATAATGTTTGCGGTCGATGATATCATCATCACAGAAAATATCGATGTAAACAAATGCGTAAACGCTTTGGAACAAACAAATGCGTACGGATTTTATTTACGATTAGGCAAAAATATCACCTATTCTTATACATATAATATGCCATTAAAATTACCTCACTTAACACCAATAGCTGAAGATATATACGCATTTACCTTTGCCGGCAATAAAAGTTATTGGGCCTATCCCAACACTGTGGATATGACCATTTATAAAAAATCAGATATTTTGCCATTTTTGACACATGCAAATTACAGCTCACCCAATAAACTAGAATCAGTTTGGCATCAAAAAGCAAATCTACATCAACAAGGTTTATGCTTCAGTCATTCAAAAATGATCAATACACCATTGAATATTGTTCAAGAAGACTGGAATAATAAACATGATGATCTGTATACACCGGAAGAACTTTTAAGCTTTTGGCAACAAGGACTTAGGATTGATATTAACGATGTGTACAACATTGATAACAATACGGCCCACATATCATATCATCCGATATTCATAAAAAAATAAAGGTGTAAAAAATGAAAAACTATATAACAATTGTCACACTGTTTTTTTGCAGTGCCTTATATACACAAGCAGAAAAGCATATCACTGTTATTATTCCATCGTATAATAACGCCAGCTGCTATAATAAAAATTTAGATTCTGTCTTTTCACAAAATTATCATAACTACAATATAATCTACATTGATGATGCTTCGCCTGACGGGACAGGCAATCTGGTTACATCATATATACAACATCATCCCTTGCGTAAAAAAATAAAACTGATTAAAAACCAATATAACCGCAAAGCATTAGCAAATATATATAAGACGGTCCACATGTGCAATGACAATGACCTAATAGTAATTCTTGATGGAGATGATTGGTTTGCACATAATAATGCATTAACCTTCATTAATAATCTTTTTTTTAATAATGACATTTGGCTTGCTTATGGACAATATATCAATGTTCCTGAACAACTAGCTAAACAACAAAATATCCCGGTATTCGGCTATGCAAAGCCTACACCCGAACACCTGATAGAATCTGGAGACTATAGAAATCATCCAGGTTGGTATTGGTCAGGTCTGCGCATGTTTTACGCCGGACTATTCAAGCAAATTCAATTCAAAGATTTTATTTTGCCATACAATCCATTTAAAGGGAAGTTCTTTCCTACAAGCTATGATGGCGCAATTATGTATCCAATGCTTGAAATGTGTAGCACCCACTTTGCACATATTCCTGAAATACTATTGCATCGCAATATAGATACTCCACTCAATGATTTCAAAGTTAATCGAAACTTACAACGTTTATGTGGCAAAGCTTTGCGCACATTCAAACCATACAGTCAATTAAAAGAAATTCCACAGAAAGATAACAATGCAACTGCAGAGCTTATTATTATACCAAATGGAAATAATGACATGCGTACTGTACTAGGAAAAATAAAATCAAATGATTTTGCACAAATGCATATTCTACATACACCAACAAGAAAAAATCTACCCGCTTATTTGGCAATGAAACGCAGTTATCAACTGAAACCAATAACACCACAAAAAAATATCATGCAACATGTACGTGATATATGCTCAAAAAGTACATGTTCACATATTTTAATTGCAGACAATAGTTTAACCAAGTTTTCAGTGCCAACTGCATTAAAACTACTCGAGCAACTTCCTGCTGATATGCTCTTATGTGATAATGAACATATCGACAGATCAGTACCCATTAAAAATTTGCCACTGGAACACCTGGATGACACTATCTATGGTTTTTGCACAGAATATTACCCCATAGAAGAACTGCATCACATAAGTGGTTTATACAGAAAAGATTTCTTGCAAACCTGCTTGGATAAAGCACAGAACATTCATGAACTAAAAACATTAATAAACGATTATCTTAATGCACAAAACAATGTAGTCCTGTGTACATTATAGTTATTGCTCAAATGCTTCAGGAATCAACCAACTGCCGGCCCAATGATGGACGGCAAATGATTCCGGTTGTATCCAACTTGAACGTGTAGTGTTTTTTTGGTGATAGCCACATGGATAAAAAAAGCTTGTAGGAAATGCAATATCAACACTATCATCTATTCCTGCTCGTGCAATAAATGCACGACTAAAATGAATAGGGCCGCTACGAATAACGATTGGACCAAATCCACGATCTCGTTCAATAGTTTGCACTGCATATTTTAAAATTTCATGCCCAGGATGTGCAGCAAACAATGCAGCGCCCAATTGAGCATAATTGGTGTCTAATGGTTGAATGCCAGTATAAAAATCGTATGCATGATGCAATGGATCAAGCGGTTTTAAACATTCAAAATCACAATCGATATACACGCCACCAATGCGATACACAATCTCATACTTTATAATATCCGATTTTTCGCCATAATTACGTGATGCGTCGAAAAACTTACGATTATCAAATTGCAATGGTGCAACATCAACAACAATATAACGCTCATCGGTCAAAAGAAGCAGATTTTGTAACTCTTGCCATGAATGCACAACAATGCCACGTGGATCATTATCTATGCGGTCGGTCCACAGTACAAATCTCCAATCGGGATGCATATCTTCCCATGTTTTACGCAATGCTTTATCTTCTTGAGACAATGGACGCCCGAACCATACATGATGCATAATTTTGGGTATTTTTTCATATTCTTGAAACGTAACTTGATCAAGATTATATGTTGCATATAATCTTCGTGACAGAGGCAACAGTTCTTGTATTATTGGCAGCTCTTGAAATTGATAACTATCAATTTGCATTGAAGCATCAAAATCAATTGCTGCATACGCTTGAATAAAAACAAAAATTGTTATAAAAAATATATTTTTTTTCATGATTCACTCAAAAAATAAAAGCCTCGTTACAGAGGCTTTTAAAATTAATCATTCCAACATTCAGTCTCTTGATCATTATTTAATTTTTTAAATTGATCCAACCTATAGCGTGATGGCATCCAGCTTTTTGCCCAATGATGAATTGCATAAGCACCTTCTTTTATCCATTTTTCATAAGCCATTCCTTTTTCTTGGCATCCTAATGGATAAGCATAACTTGCGGGAAGCGCTATATCAATCCGCCCATCTTTACCGGCCATCTTAAAGAATGATTTGGTAAAATGTACAGGGCCACTTTTTTTTGGTGCTCCTTTATGATGCCAATCATCTTTGATTGTTTCAATACAATGGGCCAAAATAGGATGTTTTGGCGGTGCGCCGTAAAGTGCTGCACCCAACTGTACAAACTGTGAATCCAGTGGTTGAATTGCAGTAACAAAATCATAGCCAAGTAATGAATCCAATGGTTTAAGACATTCAAAATCAACATCTAAATAAAAACCACCGAAATTATAAATTATTTCCCATTTCATTAAATCAGAACGAACTCCCGGACTTTCAGTTGAATCGAAATATGCACGGTTATGCATATGCATATTTTTTACATCTTCATCTGTCCATAGTTTATAAAACCATCCACGACCCATATGATAATGTTTCCATGATTCACACAGTTGCACAAAAGATTCAGGCAACGGACCACCAATCCAAATTTGATGAATAATACGTGGGATTTTTTCCTCTAATGTAATCCCTTTTGCCTGCAAGGCAGAAAGATTATTTTTTTGATACAGATCTTTGAAAAAATCATATAGTTCTTGACCATCAATTTCTTCAATGATTAATCGAGTTGTTGGTATTGCGCGTGGATATTTTTCTTTACGCATTGAAACATCAAAGTCTGCATAAACCCACGGTTCAACTTCATCTGCACCCATCGCCACACATTGCAATAAAACCAACGAACATATAATTATCTTTTTCATCTAGTCTCCTTATATTTTTACCAAATAATTTCCCTGCTGATTAACTTTATAACCTAACTTAAGCAATGGTGCCAGAAAATCCGGAACTTTCTTTCGTTTATGTACATGTGATCGCTTACAACACAAACCCATTTGATTTAGATCAACAAAACTCATATTCAATAAACGATAAAGATCATTAAAGTTTTGACAGCAGGCTCCATCTAATATTTTTTTAATATCAGATTTCCTTACCAGATTCATGGTCCATGCAAATGGTTGACGCCAATCAAGCTCTGCTTGATTAAATTGCCAAGCATAAAAACCATCCGGTGTTTGAGTAAATAGAGGCTTTTTCATTTCACGCTTAAGTAAGTGAGTTCCGGTTACATCATCACCAAGACTAAAATTGAATGATAATGCTTTGGTTGCCTCTAGCGCATTAACTGCATCAACTAACGGGATTGCTTCAGTTAAAACAAATGTATCAGTAGTCAACAAAAGATAACCGGAATTTTGGCACATCCAATCAAGAAACTGACACAACGAACCCTCTTGATTAAATGTTACAAAATCAACGGTAGGAAATGTTGATTGCAACGCAAGCACTGAAGATGCATGAGGTTCTTCAGTGAGAACTACGACATCCTGTATAGGTAATGCTGAATTTTCAATTTCCGTGAGAATAGCATGCAAATCTGTAGGATTAAGTGAAAAAATAACGATATCAATGGGATCCATTGAACGTTTTGATGTTATATAATTGGTTGCAGGCAAATATTTAGGACTACTACGAATAACGCGATCACAATGTAATTGATAAATCACATTTTTTTTATAATCATTAATTGGCGTTTCTTCATTATAAACATACAATACATCCGGAATAAACCGCATGTGAGATCCGGCCAATTCCAACAATGGCATCATCATAGCCATATCACAAGTAATACTAAAATAATTTCCGTCATGCACAAAATCACGCAACTTTATTTGCTTGAATAAACCTGCATAAAAAGTGCGTAAATGCGAAGTCATCCAGTCGTATTCACGAAAGACATTTCGTTGAATAACTGCACGTGGCATTTGACGACAGTAGCCTAATTTTCCATCCGGATGACGTTCAAATTGTCCATAAGTCAACCATACCTCTGAATCCTGATACTCTTGATTCACACGTTTTAAAACATCATTATGCGCAAGCCAATCATCACCATCAAGATGAATAACGATTTCATCATCATCACACATCCAAACCGCTTTATAATGATTGGCCATTGCACCCTGATTGGTCTCATTGCAAATCAATGTAACTTTTTCATGCAAATTATGTTTATCAATATAAGATTTCACCAAGCTACCGGTTCCATCAGGTGAACAATCGTCAATATATATAATACGATAATTGGTATAATTCTGAAAACATGCCGAATTTAAATTGCGCTCATACCATTGCGCATTATTATACGACGGAATCACAATGACCATCGGTTTTTCTTCATACGAAAAGAGACTAAAAGCGTGTATTAATGTGCAAAAAATAAGCGTTTTTTTCATTATCATCCTTTTACCAATTCATAACAACTGCAGCTTGCTTCATCACATAAACTTCATGTTGAATCATTTCTTTGACCAACTGTTCAAAATTAACTTTTGGTTCCCAACCAAGCTTTTCTTTCGCTTTTGTTGCATCACCAATGAGCAGATCGACTTCAGCCGGTCTGAAATACTGCGGATCAACAAAAACATACGGCGTACCGGTACGTTTATCAAGGCCACGTTCGTTCAATCCTTCACCTTCCCATACAATTTCGATACCAACATGTGCAAATGCAATTTCAACAAACTCACGCACTGAATGCATTTGTCCGGTTGCAATCACAAAATCTTCCGGTTCATCTAACTGCAAAATACGCCACATCGCATCGACATATTCACGTGCATGACCCCAATCACGCTTTGCATCAAGATTTCCTAAATAAAGAGCATCTTGAAATCCGAATTTAATACGCGCAACAGCACGAGTAATTTTTCGTGTTACAAATGTTTCACCCCGCACCGGTGATTCATGATTAAACAAGATGCCATTACATGCATATAAACCGTATGCTTCGCGATAGTTTTTTGTTATCCAAAAACCGTACAGTTTTGCAACACCATATGGTGAGCGAGGATAAAATGGTGTTAATTCTGTTTGTGGAATTTCTTGCACTTTCCCATACAGTTCACTGGTTGACGCTTGATAAAAACGAGTTTTATTGGTCAACCCTAAAATGCGAATCGCCTCCAAAATACGTAAGGTGCCTAATGCATCAACTTGTGCTGTATATTCCGGAAGTTCAAACGAAACGGCAACATGACTTTGAGCAGCTAAATTATAAATTTCATCCGGCTCAATCTCTTTTATTAATCGGATAATATTACTTGTATCGGTGATATCGCCATAATGTAATTCAAATCTGTTGTCCGGAGATTGATGTTTATCTCTATAGATGTGATCTAATCGTGGAGTATTGAATGATGAAGCTCGACGTTTGACCCCATGAACTTTATACCCTTTTTGTAATAACAGTTCAACTAAGTATGAACCATCTTGCCCGGTAACTCCGATGATCAATGCAACTTTGGCATGTATGGATATAACACCTAGTAACAACAATAAAACTAATTTAAACATACTTTTTTTCATTCTCATCCTTTTTTTTACCTTTGTCATCCTCGAAGAGGATCCAGGCTAAAATAACTTTCATTCAAAAAACTATTTTAGCTTATTTAAAATAAACTACTCTGCTTCAAATATATGAAATCGCTCACACCATTCAAGGGTTTTTTCAATCCCTGCTTTTAAATCGGTTTTTGCTTGCCATCCGAGTTCGGTCATTTTATCAACATTGAGCAGCTTACGCGGTGTTCCATCAGGCTTTGATCTGTCCCAAACAATTTCACCTTCAAAACCAACAACCTCTTTTATCATGTTGGTCAACTCGGAAATTGAAACATCAACACCGGTACCAATATTGACTATTTCACTGCCATCATATTGATTCATTAAGAAAATACAAGCATCAGCTAAATCTTCAACATACAAAAATTCACGAAATGGGGATCCTGTTCCCCAAGCAACAAATTCTTTTTGGCCACGCAACTTTGCAGTATAAACTTTACGCAATAATGCAGGCAAAACATGTGATGTTTCTAAATTAAAATTATCATTTGGTCCATATAAATTTGTCGGCATACATGCAATAAAATTTGTTTCATATTGACGATTATAAGCTTGGCACATTTTAATACCGGTTATTTTTGCAATTGCATACGGCTCATTTGTCCATTCCAGTTCACTGGTGAGTAAATACTCTTCTTTCATCGGTTGAGGACAATTGCGCGGATAAATACATGAAGAGCCTAAAAAGAGCATTTTTTTTACTTTAAAATGATACGATGCATGAATAATGTTCGATTGAATCATTACATTGTCATAAATAAATTCTGCTGGTTTGTCACGATTTGCCAAAATACCACCAACCTTTGCCGCACACATAAATACATAATCCGGACGCTCATGATGAAAAAATTTGTAAACTTCTTGTTGATTACGCAAATCAAGCTCATGGTGATTACGCGTTATGATATTAGAATAACCTTCATCTTTTAATTGACGTACAATTGCAGAACCAACCAATCCACGATGACCTGCAACATAAATTTTTGCTTTTTTATGCATCTCTGCTTGGCACGAAACTGCAGCAGTCAAACCTGCCATTACCATCGACAATCCTCTCTTCATCATATCTCCAATCTATAAGCTTTTAATAATGGGACATCTTAGCAATTGTTCCAAAAAGAGTAAAGAGCAGAAGGTACAAGTACCTTCTGCTCTTCGTTTTTATTTTTTGTGTCTATTTTGTATTAGTTATAATTTCTCCGACTATATCTAATACTATAATTCCAGCATAAACGGCAAAGATCGCTAATCCGGCTTTATAATAGACATCACGCCATTCATTATCTACCAATTCTTGAGTGCTCGGACTTATAAGATAAACTGCCTCGCCATTTTTAACCATTTCTTCTGTTTTTTCATCTACATAAAAAATATCTGTATCGATTGTATTTGCATGCAGTAATGAGATATTACCAAAAAAAAGTAAAAAACTTAAAAAAATAATTCGCAACATCAATGTCCCTTTTATACTAATGTCTTTAAAACTTTATTCATTGATTTTAGCTCTGAATTCATTTTAATGAACATCAAAACTGATAGCATCGTACCCCATGCGCATATTAAACCGGTCAACATTTGTACCGCTGAAACACGTGACAAAATACGCGTATATGCCAATTGAAGTTCAGATCTTTTATCTTTCTCAAAAATATTTTGAATTAAAGTTATCACTTTATCTTGCTCTGCTTGATCAATATTTTTTGCTTCTGCTGCATCCAATGGCGTTACCATACACATTATTAAACTTAAAAAAACAATGTTTTTTATATTTTTAATCATTATTAATCCAATACAGTTTTAAAATTTATTTATTCAAATTTATAGATTTCACCATAGCTAATACTCTGCTAATAATGCCTGGATTCAGTCTTGAAAAATCTTTTTTCATTTCCTGTACTCGACACAAAATCTGATCATAGCTTATTGTTGGATGAACTTTATCATTATTAAAGTCCCATGAAATTGCACTTTGAAGAGCATCTTCTAAAACTCTAGGCTCAAAATATTCTGTTTGCTTTGCAATATTACGAATCTGTTCATCAGACATACTGTGTTTTATACTAAGATATCGTTTTATAATTTCAACTCTATGATCTTCTGAAGTCTTTTTTAAATCATAAATAGACTGGCCAAAATGGTGTTGATTATGCTCATCAAGATCATCCCAAATATCTAAGTCTATTCCTCCAATCAAAATAAAACGTCCTCGATATTTTCTTAATAACATCCAAAGATCTGCAGGCATAACAACCTTGTCACAGCATTTTGCACCAAAAAGCAACAATTCATCCATAACTAATGCTATTTTTACATCACTATTTTCTAATTTATCACCAATTTCATATATTTTACTTTGTAGGTATCCATTAAAATTATACTTAAAACGGCTATAGTCTGACTCAACATCAACAAATTCGACTTCTCCCTCAATCATAGAGGCCATCGCATAGATCATATCTCTCTTACTAAAGCCATAACCGCGACATCTTAAAATAATCTTATTAGGTACCAATTTAGTTTGATCCCTATTGAATCGATCAATTTTTTTTGCTAAATCCGGATAAAATTTTTTAATATCTTCAACCAATTTTGGATCAAATTTTCGTCTACCCCATAGGCTGGTATTACTTTCACTGTTTTTTATTTCAATGTTGTCTTTGCTTGAAACACCATCAGGCAAATTACTATCGGCCAATAATATTCCTGCACTCATTACCAATGAAAAAACTATCCCTTTTTGCACTGTTTGCTTTGTCATGCCTTAATCCTTGTATGAGACTTGTTAATCTTATCATTGAGTGTAACAAGAAAAATAAAATATAAAAATGGCAAGTTAAGTTTTTACGATGAAATAAAAATCATACAAAGAAAAAGCCTTGTGTATTTGTTACACAAGGCCTTGTAAATAATATCGATTTTAATTAAAAGCTGTTCATTTGAGTATGCAATTTCCTACTCGCTTTACTTTCATGGAAGCAACGATGATAACACACATCATCTTTGTCAAAGATGTATACAAATGCACCATTAAAACCGGTACGAGTTGAAACATATTGATCATCAATAGCATATGTATAATCATAATACTTATGTTCAATTTTACCTGGAATAACAATTGCATATAAATTTGCCGGAACATATAAACCTATATCATCACACAACTGTTTATACTTACCGTCAACTGTATCATCTATGCGCACACCATAAGACAAATAATCATCGAGTTGATTACTAAAGAGATGAAACTTATCAGTTGCATCTTTATGTTTCTCTTTATAATTGTCATGCAAACGAACTGCCTTTGGTGAATTTTCCTTTGACAATGCACGGCGATTATACAAAACAAGTGTCATAGGATAACGACCCAACTGTCTAAATGCCGCATGTGAATCATCAACTTGCAAGACGCACGTTTCACAATCAAATATATGTGATGGATCCACTTGCAACCATTTTACACTTTTTTGCTTTACTTCTTTTTTATCATCAGGTAACGATACTATTTCTTTCTTTACACTTGCCGGTGGCGAACTGCTAAAAGCATTTTTTCTAGCTAATTTTTTTGCTCTTCTTTTAGCTTGTTGCTTTTGTTTTTGCGAAACTTGTTTTTGTTGTTGAACCATCTGACGCTGTAATAGTCGAGCAATTGCTTTATGGTCATTTTGCTTTGCAATATCAATCGGCTTTTTACCATACTTATCAGCTTGATGCAGATCTGCTTTATAATTAATAAGAACTTCTACCGCATCCAAGCAACCATATTGAGCTGCAAGAAATAATGGCGACACTCCGTGACTATCACTTATATTGGCCAACTTCTTATCATATGAACATAGTTTATTAATTAAATAAGGACGATCATATTGCGCAGCTTTATGCAACGCTGTAAAACCTTCATCAACTTCTACTAACTGCGTACGAGCATTTACTTGATATTTTAATAAAAGATCTACTATATGAGGATGCCCCTCTAAAACAGCAAAATATAATGGCGTACTTCCTTGATGCGCAATAGCATCCTTATTTGCACCATTTCTTAACAAATATGTTGCAATATCAAGATGCCCCTGTGAACATGCAATATGCAATGGAACAATGCCACTTGAAGTTTTTGCATGTATATCAGCATCTAATGTTATTAATCTTTTTACTGCAGAAAGTTTGCCGACATGCACCGCTGTATGCAATGACGTAACTCCTGAATCTGAAGCGATATCAACAGGAACGCCTCTTTCTTTTACCAATAATTCGATAATACCTATAAGATCGCGTTGAGCCGCAAAATGTAACGCTGTATGCCCTTTAGCATTTTGCGCTTTCAGATCAATGCCAGTAGATACTAAATATTTCGATAATTGTTCAAAACTCAATACAATAGCTAAATGCAATAAAGTATTGCCACCAGCTGTTTTGAAATGTAGATTTGCGCCTTTACTCAATAAAAAAGTCACCATTTCAAGTTGATCATTAATAACAGCCATGGAAAGTGGTGTGTGCCTATCTATTGATAAAGCTTCCAAATCTATGCCCTGATCTATCAATAATTCTGCAATTTTAATACGACCATGAAGCGCCGCCAAATGAAGTGCAGTACAATGCTTTTTGCTCACTAATGTCTTATCAGCACCAGCATCAAGCAAAAGTTTAGTTATATCAAAATAACCTTCTTGCGCAGCTATCAACAACGGAGTGCAACCATTATGCCGAACATTAATATCAACTCCCGGAAACTTCACAAAAGCTTTTACTGTTTCAACGTCTCCATTATATGCTGCTGCAACTAAAACAATTTGTTTATATGGTAATAAATGCTTAAGTGCCTCATTTTTATACTGAGCATTGTTTGTTGCACAAGCTAATTGATACACGCTGCTCCACTTGGCAGCTTCGTTGAAATCTTGATCACTAGCTTTTAAATAGCCAAAAATGGATATCAAACAGATAAACATAGAAAATAATTTACGTTTCATATTGAACCCCCATTCAATGATATATACCTAAAAAATAGATTTTTTTAGGTGTTTTCCCGATAAAAAACGGCTTTAACCGTACTATAATTATACAACTTTATTTCATTTTGTAAATAAAATATTGGATCTTAGCTATAAAATATTAGTCAAAGGAAGAAAATAGCTTGCATTCACCGATTTTCGGCATAGCGTAATTTTAAATATTTTTGCCAAATATGTGGAAAGACATGAGCAATATATAGATCAAGCTTACGACGTTCATCAGACGAAACTAGCAAAGCATGATGCTTTGTTTTTTCGCCTTTAGTTAAAGAGGTGTCTTCCTGCTTTTCATACATCGATAAACTTGCTAATTTGTGTTCATCATACTGTGCCATAAAATCGTCTAGATATTCTGGACTAACATTTAAAAAATTCAGTAATTTTTTAAACACCTGCTCAGGCTGTGTAATCAAATCTTCATAATAAATGAGATGCCTTTTGTCAGGACACCATTCATCATACAACTTTAAAATATCAAAATAGTTCATGGTTAAGGTATTGTTAAATAGCTCTTTTGCTGTTGGATTATCAAGCGACCTGTTTTTATTTCGCCGTGAAAGCAGATTAAAAATTCTTGGCAACGCCTCTTTTGGATTACGCACAATCACAATTAAAGTTTCTTGTTGCGAATCGAATGTACCCATCATTTTCATTTGATCAATATAATGTACTTTCCAAATAGGCAACTTATTATAATCAGTTTGCATATCAAACCAATAACCGAAAGGACAGTTGATTTTTGTTATTTTTTCGGTACGCATCTCCAACGTCGGACGCTTGGTTAAATATTCAAGACAATAACGCAACCATGTGTTTCCTGAACCGGGAAATGAAAGTAAATAGGTTTTTGGTGCATCAGTATAGAACCGAGAAAGATTCATCTGATCAACATCAACCCATTCGCCAACTTTTGCATAAAAAGAACAAAAAATAAGTAGGGTGAATAACATTTTCTTCATAGCATTTTACTTTCATTTTGTTGTTTTACTTCCTGTGCTCATCTAGCATTAAATGCAACCTTAACACAAAGATATCGTAATATACCTATAGATCTATATTTCCAACTGTGCTATTTTTTGGCCTACAGTCATAACGCCGGACATTTGTTCATTATTTAGCAACTCTTGCTCATCAGCTTTAATCATGATACTAACCAATTCATAAAAGGTGACCTTTGGTTTCCACTGCAAAATCTTTTCTGCTTTTGAAGCATCACCACGCAATTGCTCAACCTCTGTTGGTCTAAAATATTGTGGATCTACTGCGACAATTTTATTTCCTGTATCAGCATCAATTGCATAAGCATCTTTACCGTGGCCAAGCCATTGCAACTTAATATCCACACATGCAAACGCCAAATCAACAAATTCACGGACACTGTGCATCTGCCCGGTCGCAATAACTAAATCATGCGGTCTCTCTTGTTGTAACATAAGCCACATAGCCTCTACATAATCTTTTGCATATCCCCAATCACGCTTTGCATCTAAATTACCCAAATATAATGTTTGTTGCACGCCATGTTTTATGCGCACAGCTGCACGGGTAATTTTACGCGTTACAAAAGTCTCACCACGCATTGGAGATTCATGATTAAATAAAATACCATTACATGCAAACATGCCATAGGCTTCGCGATAATTTTTTGTTATCCAATATGCATACAGTTTTGCTGCAGCATACGGCGAACGTGGTGCAAATGGGGTATGTTCATTCTGTGGACACTCAGTCGCATTACCATATAATTCACTCGTGGAAGCTTGATAAAAACGTACTTTTTCAGTTAAACCTAAAATACGAATAGCTTCTAACATACGCAGTGTGCCAAGTCCATCAGCTTGTGCTGTATACTCCGGTGTTTCAAATGAAACTGCAACATGACTTTGCGCTGCTAAATGATAAATCTCATCAGGTTGAATTTCCTGAATAACACGGATTAAATTGGTAGAATCGGTGACATCGCCATAATGCAACTGAAAGCGTCGCTCAGGCGATTCATGTTGATCTTGAAATAGGTGGTCAACACGTGAAGTATTAAATGAAGAAGAGCGCCGCTTGATGCCATGCACTTCATATCCTTTTTGCAATAACAGCTCTGCTAAATATGAACCATCTTGTCCGGTGACACCGGTAATAAGCGCTCTTTTCATTGTGCTATCCTTACTTTATTACAAATACAGAGTAAATGCATTTAATTTTGAATCTAAAAACTGTTTTTTAAGTTCATTCATCACTCTTTACAATAAAAATCATTTCCATTTTGTCATTCCTGAAGGGAATCCAGTGGTAACCGGTATGATTTTTAAGAAAACCTTGCCAAAATGATTTATAATTTTTTTACAAATTATTTTTGATAATATTCCTTTGATTATTGAACAATCTTCTTTGCCCAGTCTTTGTCCAAACTATGCCGGTTACCGCTGGATCCCCTTCAGGGATGACAAAATGGGCAAATTACTTTGTTTTTTGCACCTGAATTGTCACATTAAATTGTTTAAACATACTTGATGACAAAATAGGAGGTTATTTCATTTTAAGTAAATTTAAAAACATTTGCCCTAATTACAGATGTTTTTTATAACTACCTTGTTTTAATAATTTTACAATGCCACGCACATTTTCCGCAGCATCACGCTTGGTAATCAACAGTGCATCATCAACTTCGACAACACACAAATCATCAACACCAACAAGCGCAACCAATTTACCCGGGACATCAACTAAATTATTACGTGCATCAACACCAATAAAATTCGCATCCAAAGTGTTATACTGTTGTTTCAATGACAAAAACACCTCAATGTTTCCTACATCACACCAAGAAAAATCAACCGGCATAACCGAAACATGCTTGCTTCGTTCCATAACGGCATAATCAATTGAATCGGCAACAACTTTTTCATAGCTACCAACATTGTCTAAGTAGTTTTTAACACCTGCGAACATTTCCGATGCTTCTTGTTGAAACTCACGCATAAACGTTGAAGCCTGTGCACAAAAAATACTTATATTCCAAAGTTTATTGCCTTGTTCGATATATTGTTGTGCAACTTCGAATGACGGCTTTTCACGGAAACGACTCACTTTATATGGCGCTTGTTGCTCTAATGCATCCTGTGGATCAAATTCAATATATCCATAACCGGTTGCAGGATAAGTCGGCTCTACACCAAGTAGTACGATATCATCATGCTTTGTTGCATGATCAACTGCATGATCTAAAAAGTCTCTACACTTTTCCCAATCACGTTTTGGAATAAACGGATCTGCCGGCAGGAAAACAATAACAGCATTTGGATCAATTGCATGGATTTCCATACAACATAATAAAATTGCAGGTCCGGTGTTGCGCGAACCAGGCTCAACTAAAATACGCCCAACACGATGCTCAACAGATAACCGAATGTTTTCTTCATGCTTAGCTGTTGTACTTATCCAAATATGATCTTTTGTTGTCATCGGCGCAATACGATCAATTGCTTGCTCAAGTAACGTAACATCAGAACCTAATGTTAATAGCTGTTTTGGCTTGCATTGTCGACTCAACGGCCATAAGCGAGAACCATCACCACCGGCTAAAATAACACAATACAGATTTTTTTTATTCATATTAGTTCCGTGTGCTGTAAATGCTGAACATGCGACCAATAAACACGCAAATAGTTTTTTACCATGAAATACCATACCAATGCTCCTTTTTTTTGGTAATATAACAAACAACTATTTTCCATATACCAACCGATGTCAATAACATTAAAATCGGTTCAAAAACAATACGATATCGACAGCATCCGTCAATACCTGTTGGAAAGCTCAAACTGATCATCATTACTACAAAAAACCAGCCAATTAAACTATTCATTTTAAAAACAACATATAATCCAACAATTGTCAGCAATAAACGAATGATTGACCATATCAATTCAAACCATGTAATATTCTCAACCCATTTGTGTGAAGTGCCGCCCATAATATAGTGATGTATACGTTGAGTCAAAGAACCTGATTGCACAAAAAAAGAATGCGCCATTTTATGTCGCTCCGGCTCAAGTAATCTTTTGAGTTGCGTACTATACAAACCAAGCCATGTTTTGCACACATTAACAAACCAAATGCGCACAAATGTAAAAGGATGTTTTTTTAGGTAGGTATAAAAAATTTTTTTTGCCGGTTGCCACCCCTGATCATCCAAACTATGTTTTCCCGCAAAACGCAACTCTGTTTCTATAATCTCTTGTGGATCTTTTTGTTCAACAGAGCCGATTACTTTTGCTAACAAAACTTGATACAGATTCACTTGGGCTGTAGGCGCAAAAGCAAAACAACCGTACTGCACATAATTACGCGTCATATACATGGTTAATGGCAAAAAAAATGAAAACAACAATAATAATATATTTTTTATTTTAGAATGATGCATTGCAAAAAAGGTAATAATAGAAAGGCAAACAACAAACAACATTGCAACTGGTTTTATCAACATTGAAATACCTAAAAATAATCCCGAAAAACACAATGCACTGCTATCATGCGTTTTTAAAAAAGTAAGATAACGCTCAACAAACAATAATAAAACAACCAATAAAAGCGTTTCGGCTAAAATCAATTGTGGATACACATAAAATCCAATAGTACCTAAAAAACAAAAAGCAGTAATGGCAGCTATCATTTTATTAAAAAAAGTAGATGCAATATGCATTAACAATAAAAGTGCACAACTCATAAGTAATATTTGCACGATAATAATTGGTGTAATAGTATGCCCAAATAGTGTAAATAGTACCCCCATCACAAATGGGTATCCCACCGGCTGAATAGGAGCACTATTTACACTATTTGGGTCAGTCAAGGTTCCTGTTTGCGCAAAATGCCAAGCGATTGGATCATAGCCATAGGAATCAACATCATAATGACCCTGCGGTTTTGGCACAAAAAAATATAACGTAGTTGCAAAAAAAAGATACACTAGAATAAAAACAAATGATTCTTTTTGCACGTTAAGCAACATCTTGCGATCCACCACTATTACATGCCAACGCATCAATTATCAAAGTTAGCTCTGCAACACGATCTAAACGCTCATATGAAATTGGCGGGTTAAATGTTGGCTGGCTACATGCATCAAAAAACTGTTTTAACAAAGTAGCATGCCCCTTATCTTGGCAACTGCTTTGTTCATCAAAACCGGTATACAGTCCGTACCCTTTGAGCGTTTTATAATCATCCATAACAATAGATTTACCATCAAAGAAAAGCTCCATGCGCTCTTTTGGTAAATGCTTACTGCCCACAGAAGTATATAACAATGAACAGACAGACCCATCTTCAAAACTCATTTGCACTGAAAAATTATCGGTCGGAAAAATATTTTCATTTGCACTGTGCATCGATTCAACAGAAACTGCAATCGGTTTTGTATTGGTTAAATAGCAAAAAAGATCAACAATATGACATGCTTCACCAATTATTCTTCCTGCCCCAATATCAGTTTGCACCCAATGATCTTTGGAAATAAATCCTGCATTCATACGGTAATGCATAATCATTGGGCCGGAACGTTTATCCGTTTCTTTTTTTATTTTTTGTATAAACGGCGCAAATGAACGATTATAATCAACACAAAATGGAGCGTTCGGATACATTTTTAAGAAGCTACGCATATCTTGTAACTGTTGCCAATCAGTAACCATAGGTTTTTCTAGAAAAACTGCCTTTCCATGCGATAACGCGTCCATAGACTGAGCTGCATGAAATTTGTGCGGAGAAGCAATCACAACCGCATCAACAACATCTTCGGTGAACAAATCAGTATAATCTGAACATGCTTTTGCGGCACCATATACTTTAGAACTATTCATTGAAGAAGTAACATCAACATCTGCAACAGCATTAATTTTTGTATTTTTTAATTTTGAAATAGCGGGCATTAATTTAACTTTTGCAAAACCACCGGCACCAATCATCCCCACCCGAATCACATCTCTACGCGCAGGAATAAATCTAACATCACATGATTTTTCATCTTTTTTTTCATCACTATGCTCTGTATGTTCATCTACATCATAAGCAACTAATACACCCAAGCCATTTTGCTCTCTGATATGTTCATAGGCTTGCGCAATCGTATCAAGAGTTGCTTCCTGCGTTGCTAACATTGAAATATCTATTTCATCTTTTTGCAATAGTTGTACAAATGCCTGCATATTACGATTTTCAGTCCAACGTACATAAGGCAATGGATAATCAACTCCTTGTTGCTCATAGACCGGATCATAACGTCCCGGACCATATGAACATGAAATCTTAAAGTCAATCTCTTTTGAATAAAATGGACTGCGATCAAATTGTAAATTTACATCACCAACCAAAACTACTTTGCCTTTTTTGCGCGTTAACTCCATCGCTTGTTGCACAAGGGTATCACCTTGTGCAGCGGCAGTAATAATAGTTGCATCAACACCATAATGATGAGTAATATAATCAATTTCCTGCTTGATGTTATCACTTGTAGGATGCAATACCCAATCAGCTCCGGCTTGCTTTGCTAAATCTAAACGATCTTCCAGTAAATCAATACCAACAACATTACATCCGGATTTTTTTGCCAACTGCACAGTCAATTGCCCAATCAACCCCAGGCCGATAACACATACATTTTCACCCAACTTTAAATCTGCTTGTCGAATACCTTGCAAAGCGATTGCACCAATTGTGGTGATACTAGCTTCTTTTAAATGCGTTTGACTCACCTTCACCGTCAAATGTTCCGGCACACAAACCAAGTCTGCATGATGAGCATAACCTGCTCCGGCACACGCAACATAATCACCAATGCGCAACTGTCTCACTTTACTTCCGACCGCAAGAACACGACCTGAACATGAATAACCTAATGCTTGTGATTCACCTTTTAATTTACTTTTTATTAAAGCAGCAGTGCCTTCAATGCCATGAGACGCAACCGATTCTAATACTTTTTTTATTTTTGTCGTAGCATTCGAAAACAATGAGTTTTGTTCTGCTTGCGCAATAGTCGCAGATTCAGTGCCTGAACTAATAAACGAATAATGCACTGCAACCAAAACATCGTATGCGTCCATCGCAGGTTGACATACCTCTTTTACAACAACTGCACCTTTTTGCAAAAATACTTGCCTCATCCTAACTCCTGGCTACGTTCGACATGTGTATAATAGTGTACTTCATCTTCCGGCATGAAAAATTCTAATGAACTTGCAGGCCAATACAGATGTTTTTTATCAGTTTGCTTTTCTGTATGCAAAATGCCACAAAAATCTAAAACTTTTTTGTTTTGTAAAATTTTCTTATCAATTGCTCTAAATCGTGTATGTCCAACAAGAAAAACAACGACATCAGCTTTTTGTAAGCCTTCAGTAATTGAAATTGCCTCGTCCGGATAAAGTGCTGTTAATTTTTGCTGATTTAAATGTGGTTCACACACCATCATATTAATACTGCCATTTTCTTTAACCAAATCTGCAATACGAACCGCAGGTGACTCTCGCATATCATCAACATCAGGCTTATAGGTCAATCCCATTAATAAAACATTACATTTTTTTGTAGCTTGATTACACCATTGGCGTGCAGCTTTAAAAATATATTCAACAACCTGTAAAGGACGCCCATCATTTATGTTACGCGCAGACTGTAATAGCTTTGTTTTTGTATTGAATGTTTCAATTAAAAACCATGGATCAACTGCAATGCAATGCCCGCCAACACCACATGATGGTTTTAAAATATTCACACGCGGATGCTTGTTGGCAAGTTCAATAACTTCATAAGGATTCAAACCAACCGCATATGCCATTGATGCAACTTGGTGAGCAAATGCAATTTGCGTATCACGAGAACTATTTTCAATAAGCTTTACCATTTCAGCGGTTTTTGCATCGGTTAAATAAATATTACCGGTTACAAATGGTTTATATAATTCCTGTGCTGCATATACTGAAGCTTGATTAATACCACCCAGTACGCGATCATTTTCTACTAATTCCTTAAAAATCTTACCCGGCAATACACGCTCAGGGCAATGTGCAACAAAAAAATCTGTGCCCACAAGTAAACCTGACTCTTGTTGTAGAAATTGTGCCAATTTTTCTGTAGCACCAACCGGAACTGTTGACTCCAAAATCACAACATCATTTTTTTTAAGCACTGATGCAATTGTCTTGCCGGCACTAAATACATAACTTAAGTCCGCTTGTTTGTTTTCTTTAAATGGTGTGGGAACTGCAATAATAAAAAAATCTGATTGAGTAATCTTAGTGGTTGCACAAAATCTATCTGTTTGCAAAGCAATTTGTAATTTTTCAAAAAGATCCGGTTCTTTAATGACCGGCTCACCTTGGTTAATTGCGTCAACACGTTGTTGATCAATATCAAAACCAACGACATCAAAACCTGATTCAGCACACACAATTGAGGTTGGCAAACCGATGTAACCTAAGCCCAATACGGTAACTTTTTTCATTATTCCCCTTGTTTTACATTTTTCAAAAGGCATATTTTTCATTGAAGACAGATTGTCAATCTGTCCATTTTCTGCCTGTTTTTTACTCACCGGTAGTTTAGCTTCTTTTTTTAAATGTGTCTTTAAAATTTCCGCTATTTTTTCCGATGCAAATCCATCGCCATATATAACAGATGGCAAAGTAGTATCATTTTGCATATAAATGTTCTGCAATGCACTGTTTAATTTTTGTTGATCAGTGCCAACCAACTGTGCAAGCCCCTCAATCACCCCTTCTTTACGTTCCGTTTTTTCACGCAAAACAATCGTCGGTTTTCCCAAACTTATTGCCTCTTCTTGAATGCCTCCTGAATCGGTTAATACAAAATCAGCATGACTCAAAAGATATACTAAATCTTGATAAGGCAATGGCTCAGAAACATAACAATTATTCAGTTCCGAAAGACCAATTTCTTGCAACACATCAACAACATGAGGATTAGGATGAAATGGATATACACAAAAAACATCTTCATAGTTTTGCAAAAAAGTTTGCACCGTTTGCAATACACGTTTTATACCACCATTGAATGACTCACGACGATGCATGGTCAACAACACCAATTTTTTATTATCCGCTTTGCATTGCTGCACCATTTTTTTTATATGGGATGAAATTACAATTTCATTTGATACAATTTTATTTTGCATAATGCGTAATGCATCAACCACCGTATTACCGGTACAAAATAGTTTTTGTTCATCAATCTGTTCTGCACGTAAATTATCTAACGCTAATGATGTCGGCGCAAAATGAAACTGTGCAAAAGTTGAAACAACACGCCGATTCATTTCTTCAGGAAATGGCGCATATATATCGTCAGTGCGCAAACCGGCCTCAATATGACCAACCGGAATTTTGAGATAAAATGCTGCCATCGCAGCAGCCATAGTGGAAGTGGTATCACCTTGCACTAACACCAATGAAGGTTGTACTTTTTGAAAAACCTCTTTTGTTTTTTGTAATAATGATTGTGTCACATAAAAAAGATCTTGCTTAATCCTCATTACACCCAAATCAATATCAGGCATGACACCAAATAGATCAAAAACATCTTGCAACAGTTGATCATGTTGCATCGTTGAACATAAAACAACCGGCACATCTGCTTCCTTTAAAGCAAAATATACTGGTAACATTTTTATACCTTCAGGACGTGTACCAATAATTAAAACAATAGGTGAACTGCTCGCCATTTTTTACCTTGCACTAATTTGTGAATCAAATTGATGCAGTTCACCTTACCATATCGTTTTTTATTCGTAAATTTTGTTTTTACTTTTTATCTGGACGTACAGCTTTGGTCATTGCTCCAGTATCTTTTAACAAATAATCAGGTTCAATTTTAGAATCAGCACCTGCATCAATCAACGCCTTTTTGACATGAATGTCAATTGCATTTAAATATGCTGTCTCTCCCTCATTATTCTGCATATTTACTTCAGCACCAGCTTCAAGTAATAAATTAACTTTAGCTAATGCATCTTGACCATACATCTTTGCTGCATACATCAATGCTGTATTACCATCTACGTCCTGCACATTAACATCAGCACCGGCTGCAATTAAAGCTTTGACATTTTCCAGTGTTTTTCCATCTTGCACAGCATGCATCAATGCTGTCCTTCCATACTCATCAACAAGATTAACATCAGCTTTTTTTTCAATTAACAAATTCACTAATTTAACCTTATAAGGATCAATAACTGCATACATCAATGGAGTCCAGCCATACGCATTTTGTGCATCAACATTTGGCATATCTTCTTTGCGTTTCTTCCCTTTAAGCAATCCTTTAGATGAACTTAATAATTTCTTTACCCGATCATAATCTCCAAACTTTCCTTCGTTTCCAATGCTTGCAAAAAGTTCTCTATCCGGTTGCCGTTCTACACCGGCCAATAAACGCTCGCTAAGGAGCAAATCAGGTTTGTTAAAATCCGCACTAAACAGTTGCCCACTTGAAGCAATTAATAATGAAAGTAATATCATTTTCTTCATACATTTTACTCCTTGAATCTGCAAAAGATTCCTTTTTTAAAGGGTGTTTCTACCCTATATCACACTTAACTATACCAATATTCAGCTCATCTGACCTATCTGCTTTAATTTTATAATAGCAATTAAATAAATGGCATAGCAAGGCTTTTACAGACAAATGATACAAACTTCATTAAATGTCATAAAATAGCTATAAGAGAGGGAGTCAATGATATTACAGGAGGAAATACGTGTGAGGATGCCCCAAGAGTCTTCCGTATTAATTTTATTTTGTTTTTATCTTAACCTGCAGCTTTGCTTATTCCAGCACTTTGAACTGAGTCAATACCATCTTTAAATAAACGATTAACATAAGTACACCAATTTATTATCGGGCTGATTTAGTTAAACCGGTATCCTCAACCTGTGGCAAACCATTTTCTATAAGCTGCGCAATTTCATGACGTCCTTTTTCGCGTGCAATATCCACAGCAGTTTTACGTTTCCAATTTTTAATTGTTGAACGAGCGCCGGCTTCTAATAATCTTTGCACCATTTCTTTCCTGCCGGTTCGAGCTGCATAATGCAATGCTGTCCATCCAAAGCAATTTCTCTTGTTCACCTTGGCTTTATGCTTTAGTAACAAATCCATTACCGACAATGCTTTGGGAGAACGTCGATTGCAAGCAGATATTATCAATGGCGTAGCTCCAAAAGAATCTGTTGAATTTGCATTATCGTTGATAACAAAACAATCTCTATTTTTTTATATCATATAACACTACAAACGCATGTTGCGACCAAAATCCTTTGTTAACCATGCAGCAGCACCAAGAGTTATCCCGCCAATTAACCATCTTTCTCGTTGATCTTCAGGAATCATCTGCAACAATTTATATGACGCAATCACCGTGGCCAACGAACCGGTTATAAAACCGATTTCATATACACGATTCGGCAAAGCAGCTGCAAGCTCTGCATCTTCGCGCGTTGCGAAATCAATCCAATCCTGTTGATCCGGTTGCGCCTGCAAATCATTATACAAACTCCATAACTTTGTTAACTTAACAGCATGAGGTGTCGAAAGAAATGACCCTGCAGCCACCCCCATATGCAAACCAAAATGCCCAGCATAATGTAATGCAGGCACAGTTACTAATGCGGTACCAACGACTGCTTCATAAGCACCACGCGTAGCACCGGCAGCAAATACGCGCGTATTTTGCTCAATTCTCTGGATTCGTGAATAACGGGAATTTGATGGAGACGGAACTATTGAATTATCTGCAGCATATGCTAGAAAACTAAAACATAATACTATTAAAAAATGATGTTTCATGAAAAGACCTTCCGCGTATAAATGAACAAGTAAGTTAAAGTCATAACACAGGTTATATCAAATCATTCTTTTTTGCATCTAATTATGTTATCTATTGGGATATAAACAAAAAAGCTATATAAAATAATTTGGAAAAAAATGAAGCACAAACCAATGTTAGCTAAAATCGGCAAAGAGGAGCTTCTTGAAGATAACGAACTTATTTTTGAACCAAAACTTGATGGCTATCGTGCATTATGTGAAGTTACACCAAAAAGTATGAAGTTCTACAGCCGTCGCGGCATTGATATCACTCAACAATTTCCTGAGTTCGATTTTCGAAATCTAATTGACGCAAAGTCATGTATTTTGGATGGTGAAATTATTGTATACAACAAAAAAGGACTTCCTGATTTCAATCTCATGCAAGGACGCAGTCAACTAACACAACAAGCATTAATTGATGAACGATCCGAAGCTCATCCTGCAACATATGCTGTTTTTGATATATTAACAAAGGATGGCAAATCACTACTAAAAAAACCGTTCATTGAACGGCATGACATATTATATAAAACTATAAAACAAGGCAATCATCTTGAGCTGCTACCTTGGACCCATAACGGCAAAAAACTGTTTCAAGAAATGAAACAACATAAACTTGAAGGAGTAATTGCAAAAGATCCTCAAGGCATATATGAACCGGGCAAACGAACCCGTGCATGGCAAAAAGTAAAATTCAACAAAACAGTTGAATGCGTAGTCCTTGGATTTACACAAGAAAAAAAATTGATCTCTTCTCTCGCCTTAGGACTATATGATGAAAAAGGTAAACTGCACTATGTCGGCAGAGTTGGCACCGGATTCTCTCAAGACAAAATCGATGAACTCTATCCGAAACTGCTCAAATATGAAACGGCAAAACCTGCTGCAAAAAATATTGCCAAAATCAGCAATTTAATTTTAATCAAACCGAACATTGTTGTTGAAATTAAATATCTTGAAATGAGCAAAACCGGCACGTTACGCCATACGTCTTATGTGCATTATCGTGATGATAAAAAACCAAAAGCTTGCACATTAGATCAGTTATGACTTTGTTCGCTTTGCTTTATAATCAGCAATTTTTTTTTTCAGATCTTCGATTTCATCAAATATCGATTCATAGGTTTCAAGATCTAAATATACAGATTCTGTCTTACCTTGTGCATTTTTAAGGAATTGCGGCTTTATTTCGGGATACTTTTTCTTTCTTTTCATGCTTAATACCTTCTATAAACTTGCTTTCTATGAGCAATACCTATAACCAAAATAGTAATAACATTATGCTTTACCTGAAAAACGACACGATAGTCACCAACTCTCATCCGATAGATTGACTCTGTTGTGCCTTCTAGCTTCTTTATATCTTGATTAAAATCTGATGAGACAAGCCCTTCCAATTTTTGATTAATTTTTTTAAGCTGTGGTTTATCAATCTTTTTGAGATCTTTTTTTGCCTGCACAGCAAACTCAATTTTATAGCCAACAAAACTACTTTTTAGCATCTAGAACTTCTTTCATCACTTCATCGTATGGAATCGTTTTAGTTTCTTGAGCAGTACGCTCATAGACCATACAAACATCATGCAGATCTTCCAGCTCATCCATAATCTCGCCAAACTCTTCAAGCTTTAACAAAACCCCTATTTTGTTACCTTCTTCGTCATAAAAAAAACCTGGCTTTATCTTTAATTTCATCACACACCTATAACTTGTAAAAGCTCAACAACATAATACCATTATAAAGGCCTAAATATACCAAATACAATTATATTAAATATATCATCCAATCTCAAAAAATTATGTCCATAAAACTACCCGTTTTACCTTGATTTTTAACCAAAAACATGCAAATCCTTCTTTGATTTTCAACCAAAGTAATCTGAATGTCATCTCAGAAAAGTCGAACACCAAACTTAAGACATAATATTTCTAAATCAACCTTTTTGATGCGCCAAAAAATACTTTTTATATGCATAAGCATTAAGTGAATAACAGCCTACAAGCGCAAAAACATAAATAATACCGAAAACATAATTTTTCCTCGTAATATTTAAAAGTGAAATTTAAAGCCACAAGAAAAATCTAAAAATTAATACCGCCCCCGGCCCACATACTAACAGTATATTTTTGCACCTATTGTTTTTGGCTTTGAATCATGGCTATAAGACAATCCTAAAAGAAGAGCGCTTGGCAACTCATTAATAAAGAATCGATATAAATATGATGCAAAAATACTATTACGTATCAATGTAGCCGAAGAAGATAGATTAGGCAAAGGAGGTTTAATTTCTGCATTAAAACCAATGGTAGCATTATACCCAATGGTTAAATGATGTTTGTTCCAGCTGCTTTGATGTGCTAGAAACAGATCACAAAGATTCCCTCAATCAATATTGAATTTCCCTTTCAAATTTGGCAATTTCGCCTGCACGTTTCTTGGAAAAAAATGAATGAACCGCAAGGCACCAAATAATCTTCGCTTCGATTCAGGTGCATAAATATATGATGCATCACCTTACACGCCAATAGCATAATGACCTGTACCAAATTGAATACCTTCTAAAGAATCATCTTTATGCGTCGGTACGCCTAAAATACCTGAAATAGTTCCTCGTGATTTCTCATTCAACTTGAACCCTCTACCGGCATAAAACAAAATATCATCAGTTTGTGTTCGCTCAAACTGATTTTGATTTAAAGTATCAGCCACATGGCCGACAGCTCCAATACCCTAACATACGATCTACCAAAAGTACGTACATAGTTCCCAATTCCAGCGGTAGTTCTTTGAAACAGATCATTATATAGTCGCCGATATTGATTAACCATTGCAGAACCGGCAAGATTTCCCCGTGTTAAACCTTGTTCAATTTTTTGCAATCTTGTGGTTTCGGCAATGCGCAAGTTATACACAATGGTAACCGCTTGCACTTTAAAAAGGCCAATGGCAGTCAATATCAATAATTTTTGAAATAGCTTCATAATACCTTTATTTCCTTTTTTATGAGACATGAATCAAATATATCACGATATACCCTGTAATCAACCTTGATCGATTAAAAATCATCACCTTGACAATTACTGATAAATATGTATATTTGAAAATATATCAAAAAGATAAAAAATGAGGTTATGATCTATGTATATAAATATCAAAAAACACCTAAAAAGCATGCTTTTTATCAGTATAGTTACACTAAGCTTTACTGCAGTAAAACCTGCAGCAACATCATCACATGAAGCAACTTCTTTCAATAGTCCAAGACCACTGGTTGATATAGTAATTAAGCAATTAGTTAAAGATTTCACTGTTGCCACAAGAGATGTTAACGGTCAAAGCTATTCTTCAATTTCAACACACATACATAAGACCTTGAGTCAACTACCCTTAGACCTCATCGAAGCATTAAATAATGAAATTCGCCGATCTCTTAGTTGGCAAGAACAGCCATACTTAAAAGAAGTAATATCACCAACTAAAAAATATATTAAATATCTTCTTTTTAATAAAACCGGATCAACATTGCTCGCAAGTAGTTTAGACAAAAAGCTATATATAATAAAAATAGATGATGGCTCATTCAAAACTATACATCTGCCCATGGCCGCACGCAGCTTAGCCCTCTCAGATGATGGGCGCTATTTAGCAGCATTATTATATAAAAGAAAACTTATGGTATTAGACTCATACAATCAACAAACAAATATCATCGAAACTCCTGAACTTTTCACACATACGGAACGCAGCCCTACCTCTATTGAAAAAATTGAATTTTGCAAAGATGATCAACTTATTAAAGGAACCTTATACAGCGTCCCTCAATATAACATTGCATGGAAATTAAAAGATATATTCCAACAAGAAATACCTGAACATTTTTTTATTCCAAAAGAACCTACATCATCTTTTGATGATAAAAAACCATTTGCATACATTAATGCATATAATAATCAAATAACTGTTTGCGCAGATACTTCCTATGATCTATCTCATATAGATCGTCCTTCTGCGCATACCTTTTGCCCAAACTATAACTATCTTGCCGTTGGCATGACCAATGGCAAGATCGCCCTATGGCATTGCCCTAACTGGCAGCATTATCTCCTGCAACGAACAATCAGAAAAACAAAAGTAGCAAGAAAGCCGCTTGTATATATCGAACTTATTAAAGCTCTTGAACAAAATAAAAATGATATTTTTCATCAATTGCCAAAAGAAGAACAAACGAAACTTTTAAATGATTTAAAAATAAATATTGAAGCACTTAGGCAATCAGTTTGCGCTACAAATCGCTTTGAAATACTCATCGAACAAAACAATATCGAATTAGCACGTATGCACATACAAAATTTTGCACTCAATCTTGTTCCACAACAAACGAATAAAAGAAAAATAGAACATGCAACTGATACAGAAAATCTCGAAACTCAAAGATTAAAAATCGATTAAATAATCAAAAAATGAAGGTTATAAGAAATGGAAAAAAAATACAATGCAGCCCATGCAATACAAGACAAACAAAGCAAGGCAGTTTCTGCATTTGCATTAATGAACGAACAATACATAAACAACCCAACATGCAATAGTATAAAGCCATATTTAACCTCTGTTGCACATCAACAAATCTATACAACTGCAAGTATTCGCGCACAATTAACGCTTGGCATCATGTATGCCCAAAAAACTGCGGCTTCTCAATCAAAAGTCACACAACAATTTTATGCATTAAAAGCTAAAGAATATCTCGGTGCTGTTGCATTACAAGAGCAATACAGATCCGGTCAGGAATGTGCTCTTGCAATACTACAATTGCTTACAATGCAATAAAAACACCTTAAAATCCAAAGCCGACACGTACGGTTAAACCTTGCAATGCCAAATCGCCATTCACACTCATATTGGCACCGGCATTTACATCATCAAAAAAACGCATCAATTGATTCTGGCCAAAGAAATAAAGTTGTTCCCAACCTGCTTGAATATCAAAATGGTAAGAATCATCACACAGCGTTGTTTGCCAACCTAAACCAAGCATTAAATCAAGACGTGGACGACACATTGCAAAACGATTACACGCAATATCTAAAAAAGTAGTTGGTGCAACTTCGTCAGAAAATGCAATCTCTTCATGCTGTTTAATCTTATATCTGCCATAAAGCAATGCTACATCAAAATTTCCTGATATAAAAAAATCACACCCTAATGCCCAACGTGAACGAATCCCAACTTTGGGACCAACACCCCAAAAATCATTACACATATCAATATCATCATCCAATACAATGGCAACCGGCCCCTGGCTTTGTCCACCATTTGAATTAATATTAAATGTTTGATTAATCCGTGCATAAGCAACACCTAATAATGGCATAATATCAACTGAACAAGTTGGTGAAAACCATGCATGCAAATGTGCATCAAGCATATTAAGATCAAGACGGACACATGCGTTGGCATTTTGTGCTGTTGTTATTGTTGAGCCGGGATTTGTCCACACAGGAAAAAGAACCACCGGAAATGTTTCTGAAAGACAATCGTTACCTTTCGTGCCAAAGCGAGTCCAATATGCAGTTAAACCCATATCACGATGTTCATTATAATAACTTTCACCTATACGAAATCCTCCATTACGATCAAATTTTGCACGCTCAACTTGACCACAGGTATTGATATGTACTGCACCATTATTATTTGTAATCGCATAATCAAGTCCATCTTCATATGCGCGCCAGTACAGTCCATCTACAAATCCATAAAAAGAATGGCATGACTCTTGTTGAGTATCACATCCCTTTTGCATATCACATGCAGTTGCACTTAAATAAGTAAGCATTAACAAAGCTATTTTTGCGTGTTTCATATTCTTTATCCCTCATATTTTTAAAATTACATCACTACTTTACTTGCCCAACGCTTCGCTTTTACATCAAACATTGTAATCATTGCTTTAGTTGCAATATCTGCAAACTGCACTGTAACATCTTCTAAATTTGGATTAAAGGCGAAGAAGGTTGTAGTTCCTCCTTTTGTAAATGCGGCAGTATACACTAATGCATCTGTGTTTGGTGTTGCATGACCATACACCGTCCAATCTGGTGTGCCAAAATGATCAATAATATGCATAAAATGCAACACTTCGTTAATCGATTGTGCCGGATCAGCAAACGCACCACCTTGCGAACCCCACGGAGGTGTCGGGCCGAACATAGTGAAAACATCAAGCATAAATTGATATGGTGTTGGTGCAGTAGCACTTAAATCAGTTTGTCCAAATGCGATACTGTTGTCACCCAACATTCTGAGCATATTCATATTGGAATCGAAATTGATCTGCCAACAAGCATTAGTCGTGGTGATGCCGGCAGGAATAGTATCGACAAAAGCAGTTGTATCCATTGATGCATTCCACGCATGCAGATATTCTTTGTTTCTTCCATAAACTAACGTCCACGCTGAACATGGAAATGCATTAATCACTTTTACATTTTCAGGCGTTTGTCCAAAATCAGAACTATAATTAATCACCGCTTGTGCAATTTTTGGCGTTCCACTACTTGTCGGTTCACCTGCTGCTGTACTGTGAATAGTGGTATCAATAAATGCAGTTCCTGCTGCATAGGTTGCATCACCGGTTTTAGTTGTCACAGGCACAAACGAAACGGTTGGCGCTTGCCCTTTTTTAAGATTTAAATTTTTGTCAAAGAAATAACTATCCATCGCATAAGAGTTTGTTGCATATAGATAAATTCCCAAATCAACAATATCACGGCGCCCGGTTGTCATACCCCATAAAATGATTGAAGCATACGCTTGCAAAGCTTCTCCAATTGAATTTTCATTATGCCCTGAATTGCCACCGGCAATGGTTGCTTGAATACCATCAGCCCAACCATGACCGGCCCATTGATCAAAGAAATTCAGTTTTGCAAAACTCATGCTTGGATTTTTGAAAAAATTCAAATCGGTACCATTATTTTTTTCATTATAACAAATATCCTGCACCAATTGATCAATCGCTTGACCAAATTTTGCAGCTTTCGCCCAACCGTTGCCATCATCCGGATTTGTTTTCCAAGCTCCGTCATATAAACCTGCAAGAGCCGCTGCTGCAATCCAATAACCAAACTGATAGTGATGATCATTAAATGCATTTGCTACACCAAACGATTCCCACACAATACCAATTGATTGACCAAGCATTTTTTCTTGACCGCCAACTTCACCAAAAATATTATGAATCGGCAATGTTTGTTTACGACTCGGCCAAGGAGTTGGATTTGGTGTTGGAGCTTGTGCTTGTCCTGCCGATGGATACAACATCACCATGTGTGCAATTGGATCATAATATGCATAATGACTTAAATTATAAAATGCTTGTGGCGCTTTACCTTTTGTAACAACCGGATTTTTTTGAAAATAATGTGAAAAAGCCCCTTGAACACCTGCCAACATTGGCTTTGTTGTTCCAACCACTGAGGACATTAAACCATCTTGTATCGCTTGCAAACGTGGCTTACTTTCAGGCGCATTAAACGCACCGGGCCGATCAGGCAATGCAATAACATTATTATATTGTTCTTCAATTAACGTTTTGTAAAAAAAGTCATGAAACGGCGCTTGTGCATCAGCACTATCTTGCATTCCTTGAACAAAAATCGCTAACAAACTAAGCTGCTTTGCAGCATTTGAAATGCTTTTGCCAACATCATAAATCCCTTTATCATTGACATAATAGCCGGCGTTCCATGGAGCAAATGCTTTTGAGGCTAAATTATTAATATATTCATTATCAATATTATCAAATAACAATTGACCGATAGTGAATGGTCCTGCTTTTGTACTGACCGGATCGGTCCAAAATGGTGTGGGCATTCCAGGCAAGAAATTTGAAAAAATATAGTTAGTTTTAAAACTATCACCTAAAATAGCTTTTAAATTTCCACGGACTGACCAATAAAACAGATCTGCAGTGCCTGCCGGCATAAATTCTGTCGAACCGTCTAAATCCAATACTGCCGGTCTCAATCCCGGTGCAAATGTTTGATCTTGATATTGATGTGGCTGCAAACACATAACGGTACTTTTTGCTTCAACCATTGTTGCATCATCATAGGGATTTTCTAACGTTGTTTTGAATGTTGTTTGACAAAATGTATTATCCGTTACGCTATAATTAATTGCCGTATCGGTTAAAAAGTTAAATGCATATTTTCCTAAATCTTGCACATATGCATCAACATCATTACCTGTTTCAGCAATAGCCTGTGCATACGTTTTGCCTGCAGTTGGATAGGCAAAAATAGTTGGAACACCAACCAACACACAATAAAATTTTTCAGTTTTATTTGGAAACTTTAAATAACTGTTTTGTGGTTGTGTCGTTACTGTCCCCGGCACAAAAGTTATACCAATATCATTTTTAAAATATATCGCCCAAGTGGTAAAATTATCCTGTTTGCCCGGCGGATTAAGCGTACTACCTTCTGCAAAAATTGCAGGATTATTTTGATTACCACCAAAAGTAGCATAACTCACTTTATCCACACCGGGTACTGCTATTGCTGCAGTTGCAGGCGCTACTAAATCAGTAGAACCGTCGCCAACAATACGATTAGAAATACCTAAAAATTCAAAACCACAACATTCAACAAACAGATATGGCGACCCTTGTGCAACGGTCATTTTTATATATTCACCTTTTCCATTTTTTTCTGAAAAATCTGTTTTAATATACGGTTTTTCAGGATTCTGAAAAATAAGATCAACATCCCAGTCGCCCATACGATCTACCAAAATATTATTGGGAGCCCAAATAGAACCTGATGCTTGTCCATCAACCGGTGCAGTATCGGCAGGAAAGAGTAAAAGATTTTTTTGTGAATCAGTTTGCAATAATAATGGCGCTGTTTTCCATTGGTCATTGGCAGCTTGACACTCAGGGCCATAAGCAGCATCAGGCATATAATAAGGATAAGGGAAACATACATTTATACCGCGTGAAGTTGGATCTGAACCAGCCTGATTTGGCGATTCTAAATATTGCATAATTAATGGATTTGCAATCACCGGCGCTTGCTGAAACAACTCTGCCGGCCAAACATTTGTTTTTGGTACATTGCGCGCAACAAAATAACCATCATTTACATTTGTCTCTTTCTGACCGGTTGCCCATAAAACAGCTCCTCCAAGCCAAGAATGCAAACGATATGGAGCTGTTGGCGCATCAGGATTTTGCACCTTTGTTGTAACACTTACTTTATTCGGTGCTGCAAGTGGAGGATAATAAGTGTCATCTGTTTTTCCTGTTACCGCATCAATATTTTCATTCTGAAAGTAAGCCTGGCCTGATTTAATCGGAACGGCGAGTGCAACCACCGGTAGAATCGATAACCATAGCATTACGGCTATTTTTTTCTGCATTTTTTCTCCTTTTTCAATATGCTTCATAAGCTTTTCATTAGCACAAAAAAATAGAACGGTCCAATTGAAAATAAAAAAAAATTATAGACGATATTATTATATATATGATAACATTGGACAAATGGAAGGATTAAATAAATGAAAAAAATAATGATCTGCGCACTTTTCAGTTTAGCAGCCCATACAACCATAATCGAAAATATTCCTTTGCAATGGTTAAAAAATACCACTTTTTACATTGATGACCATGGTAGCTCTATGCTACTTGGACAATTGCTTATCCGATTAGAAAACAAGAAAATGGATTTTGGACAATTTATTGCTGAACTTCTACAATTACTGAATACTCAAAAAAAAGAAAACCTACAATTAAAATCACGCATTGCTGCACTTGAACATATGCTCCTTCCTCCCGATCAACTACAAAATAAACATTAAATTTCACTTGCAAACAATGCAATTCACCATTTTGGCATCAAGTATGTTCAAACAATTCGTAAAAATCCAAGCACAAAAAAATAAATCGAT